>SYKJ01000003.1 GCA_005798205.1 Bacteroidota bacterium
GAAAAACTAAAAAAGTTAAAGATTAAAAGAGAAAAAATTGGTGCAGCAATATTACTTTTTGGTTTTTTAAACTTTTTTTATTCTTATGGCATCGGACAAGATACTTCAAGTCATGATCACGATCATAAGAATGAAGAATTTAATCATAAACCTACCAAAGCAATATTTAGAGTAGTCTCAGAGGAACATTCCCAAAAATTAGCAAAATTACTAGTGCAAGACTTTGAGGGTCGTATCGTCCCATTTCATACTTTAAGTGATCAATTGCTTAGGAAAATTCACCGAGGAAATAAATATGAAAATTACAATGCTTGTCAGGTTGTTATGAGCATGCACATGTATCCTCAATATTGGATGGATCAAAAAATTGTGCATGTATCTTCTAATTTGAGAGAAAGATTAAAATTAAATGAATTTGCAAGTTCTAAAGATCTGACTGCAAAAGGTGGAAATTTCAAGTGGCTTGCTGAATACAAGATTTCACATCAAAAATTAGAATCTAAAAGAGATGAATTTGACAAAAAAATTATAAAACTGAACGAGAAATTTGAGGTTTTACAGGGTATTTTTTCTTGGCAGTACATGCGAATTATTCCTAAGAAAAATGATAAAAATAATGCTTGGTATATTCCAATGGATATGGAATTATTGAAAATTGATACTTTGAGTTCAATTACATCATTGAAATACTTATCAGCAATTGATGAGGGAGCAAAGAATAATGATTTTAGTAATGCATCGATTTTATTGACCGAAATCTGTGCTTTTCAGCGTGAAATTGGTAAAAATGTAGTTCCTACTGAAAATCAAGTAAATATTGAGGTTTCCTATAATAAAATGGAGATTTTCAAAAATACATATCGGTCGTATGGTGTGCTTGGATTTTTAATGCTAGTATTATTTTTTGTCCAACTTTTTATCAATCCAAAATCCAAAGCAATAAGGGTTTTTTCAATTGCAAGGAAAATTTTCTTTTTCTTGCTAACTGTAATTTTCGTTTACCATGGCATTGGTTTGGGTTTCCGCTGGATTATTTCCGATCACGCACCGTGGAGTAATGGTTACGAAGCAATTATTTTTATTGCGTGGGTTACTATGATTTTCGGGTTTATCTTTTCTCGCAAAAATGCCGTTATTATTGCTGGCACTGCCATTCTTGCTTCCTTAATGATTTTCGTTACAGAAATGAATCTTCTAGATCCCGAAATAACACCACTTGTGCCTGTCTTAAAATCCTACTGGTTAATGATTCATGTTGCTATAATTACTGGAAGCTACGGGCCGCTTGGTCTGGCTGCAATTTTAGGGCTTTTGAATTTGTTGTTGTATATTTTGAGAACAGAAAAAAATGGAAAAATAATTTCAATTCACATCAGTGAATTAACTTACGTTTCTGAAATGGCCATGACAATCGGTGTGTTTATGCTAACAATCGGTACTTTTTTAGGAGGAATATGGGCGAATGAATCATGGGGTCGCTACTGGGCTTGGGACCCAAAAGAAACGTGGGCAATGGTTTCCATTTTAGTTTATGCTGTGATATTACACTTTCGTTTTATCCCGAAATTAAATAGCAAATTTGTATTCAACACAGTTTCATTTTGGGGTTATTCTTCAATACTATTTACCTTTTTTGGTGTGAATTTTATGCTGGTGGGTTTACATTCTTATGCTCAAGGAGAAGGTCTTGGAGAATTTCCAACATGGTTAATTATCGTTATTCTATGTTTTGCGATTTTTACAATTATTGCAGCAGTGCGTTATAAAATCTATAAAAAATTAGCAACAGCTAAAACTCTGGAGTAAATGGATTTGACGAGCATTCTTTTTGAAGATAACCACTTAATCGTCATCAATAAAAAACCTTCTGAAATCGTTCAAGGAGACAAAACTGGCGATAAAACAATGCCCGATACTATCAAAGAATACTTAAAAGAAAAATACAACAAACCGGGAAATGTTTTCTGCGGTGTTATTCACCGCTTAGACCGTCCAACATCCGGAGCTGTTGTTTTTGCTAGAACAAGCAAAGGACTTGAAAGGATGAATGCACAATTTAGAGAAAAAGAAACAAATAAAACCTATTGGGCTATTGTTGAGCAAAAGCCAGAAAAAACAGAGGGGAAATTAATTCACTTTCTGAGGAAAAATGAAACAAAAAATAAAAGTTTTATTGTTGAATCTAATACTGGAGGTGCAAAAGAAGCCATTCTTTTTTATAAGCTTTTGGCTTCCTCCGAGCGGTATCATTTATTAGAAATTAATCTTGAAACGGGCAGACATCATCAAATTAGAGCACAATTATCCGCTATTTCTTGCTGTATTAAAGGAGATGTTAAATATGGTGCTAAACGGTCCAATGAGGATGGCTCAATTTGCTTGCACGCAAGAAAATTGACACTATTTCACCCCATTTCAAAAGAGCAACTTTCTTTTACCGCGCCAACTCCCAATTCTGCTATTTGGAAATTGTTTGAAAAATAAAATGAACAAAACAACTGTTTTTGACTTATCAAACGAGTTATCAAACCTTTCATTTGTTGATATGACAATTGCTCAAATTACCAAAGATTTCTCTCGGATTTCTGTGCTATTTGATTTTGTAAGAAATGGCGAAAAAGATGTGAAACCACAAATAATATCACAAATAGAATATGCTATTGAAAATCTTAACGCTGCACAACTTCAACAGTTTATTTATTTAATTGATTTAAATGAAGTTGATTTTATAAGCACAAAGAAAAATGTAAATTCACATAAAATATTAGCAGAAAAAATCCTTGAAAGAGAAGCCTATAAAGTATTTTTGAGAATGTATTTCGCTTCCTAAACATGACTTTTTTTAGGATCTTGAATTAAGAATATAAATGTTTAAAATCTCGAGCATTTTTATTACTTTTGACTTAAATTTAATATTATGAATTTCATTACATCAAGTACAATTTTACTACGCCATTTACAAAGTATCTCAGGTGTAATCAACTCAAGCAATACACTGCCAATCTTAGATAATTTTCTATTTGACATTCAAAATGGGCGTTTAACAATTTCTGCTTCTGATTTAGAGACAACAATGATTACAAGTTTGGAAGTTCAATCAGAGGAAAATGGTAAAGTTGCTCTGCCTGCAAAGTTAATTTTAGATGTTTTAAAAAGTTTGCCCGACCAACCATGCACAATTCGATTGAATCCAGAAAATATGCAGGTAGAGATTGCATACGATAATGGTAAATCAAGAATGCCCGGAATAAATGGCGATGAATTTCCAAAATCACCAATTATTGAAAATAAAAATTCCATAAAGTTAGCTGGAGAAATTCTTTCTAGTGCCATTAATAGTACTCTATTTGCTACGGGAAATGATGACCTAAGACCAGTGATGAACGGAGTTTTCTGCGAATTTACTCCTGGAGATATTACATTTGTTGCTACTGATGCACATAAATTGGTGCGCTATAAAAGAAAAGATGCCGAAGCAGATGGAAGTTCGACATTTATCCTACCTAAAAAAGGGCTTAACATGCTCAAGGCAAATTTAAGAGGAGATGAAGAAATATTAATTGAATACAATGAATCGAATGCTCAATTTTCTTTTAATGATTTAATATTAGTTTGTCGCTTAGTAGATGGAAAATATCCAAATTATGAGGCTGTTATCCCGAAAGAAAGTCCTAATGTATTGACAGTAGATCGTCTTCAGTTTTTAAATGCTATTAAGCGTGTTTCTATCTTTTCGAGTAAATCTACTCATCTAGTTAAGCTAAAATTAGCAGGAGCTGAATTGGCACTTTTCGCTGAGGATATTGATTTTGCGAATGAAGCAACAGAAAGACTCACTTGTAATTTTGATGGTGATGACATGGAAATTGGATTTAATTCACGATTTTTAATTGAAATGCTTAGCAACTTAGATTCAAATGAAGTTCAGCTGTCAATGAGTGAATCAAATCGTGGTGGTGTCTTAACGCCATTAAATTCAAAAAATAGTAATGAGGAAATTTTGATGTTGATTATGTCTGTTGCGTTAAATAAATAATCGCCCCTCATTCGTCGAATTATGGGGAAAGAAAAAATTAACATTCGAGAATTATCTTTTGAAGAGCTACAAGAACATTTAATTCAATTTAAACAACAAGCTTTTCGCTCAAAACAGGTTTTTGAATGGCTGTGGAAAAAAAATGCCCGTACTTTCAGTGAAATGTCCAATTTAAGTTTTGAATTGAGATCTATTTTAGAAGAAAATTTTTACATTGATTCCATAACAATTCAAGATGAACAAGTAAGCAAAGATAAAACTGTAAAATGTGCTTTTGAGATCGGAGAAGGAAAAATCGTTGAGGGAGTATTGATTCCAAGTAAATCTCGAATGACTGCCTGCATTTCTTCACAAGTAGGTTGCAGTTTATCCTGTGCTTTTTGTGCCACCGGTCGACTGAAGCTATTACGGAATTTAAGTGCGGGTGAAATTGTTGATCAAGTAGTCTATCTTCGAAAACAAGCAGAAAATCGGTACAAAACACCTTTGTCCAATATTGTATATATGGGAATGGGCGAACCTCTTCTCAATTATAAAAATATGCTTCGCTCAGTTGAAATGCTTTGTTCAGAAAAAGGATTAGGAATTTCTCCAAGAAGAATAACTGTGTCCACAGCTGGAATTGCAAAGATGATTCGAAAATTAGGTGACGATGAGGTACGGTTTAATCTTGCTCTTTCGTTGCATGCAGCGAACGACGAGAAAAGAAATAAGTTGATGGAAATTAATGAGTCTAATAATTTAGAGGAATTAGCTGAGGCCTTGATTTATTTTCATGAAAAGACAGGGACTCGCGTTACTTTTGAATACATTATTTTTAAGGATTTCAATGACGAAATTGAGGATGCGCGTGAATTGGCTCAGTTTTGTAAATGCGTTCCTTGTAAGATCAATATCATTGAATACAATCCAATTGATGAGGGGCAATTTCAGCAGGCAGACCCACAAAAAGTAATAGATTTTGCAAATTTTCTAGAGTCAAAAAACCTAATTGTTAATGTTCGAAGAAGTCGCGGGAAAGATATTGATGCTGCTTGCGGACAATTAGCCAATAAAAATAAAGCGATTCCGCTGCAAGAAAGAGCATTAAAAAATACGACTGAATCGAATGAGTAAATTTTAGTGCTATAAATTAGGAAAATTCAGATAGCTCAATCCATCTATTGGTTTTCTCTTCAATTTCTGAAACAATTTCCCCCAATTTCACTCCGAGTTCATACATTTCTTGATTATTTATGCCTTCAGACGAAATTTTATCTAAAATTGCTGCCTTCTCAATTTCTAATACCTCAAGTTTTTTTTCGATTGATTCAAATTCTGCTTTTTCTTTGAAATTTAATTTACGCTTTTCTTCCGCCTTAACTTTTGGTTTTTCTTCGATGATTTTATCAATTTTGACTTGAGGAATGTTATTTTTTTCATCCCGCTTATCTTGAATTTGTTTTTTTCTAAAATCGGTATAATTTCCAATTATATCTTTTATAACTCCTTCGCCTTCGAACACAAATAAATGGTCTACCATTTTATCCATAAAATAACGATCGTGAGAAACTACAATTAAGCAACCTTGAAAATTGCGCAGATAATCCTCCAAAACAGACATTGCAAAAATATCTAAATCGTTTGTTGGCTCATCGAGAATTAAAAAGTTTGGGTTACTCATCAATACTCGTAATAACTTCAGTCTTCGTTTTTCTCCACCACTTAATTTGTGTACAAAAGTATAATGCATATCGCGCGGAAAGAGAAAACGCTCCAATAATTGCGCTGCAGACAATTGTTTCCCTTTTTCCAAAGGAATATATTCGGCGACTTCTTTTACGACATCAATTACCTTGAAATCGTCTTTGACTTTTATTAAATCTTGGGAGTAGTATCCAAAGACAACCGTTTCTCCTATTACAATTTTCCCCTTACTCGCTTGCTCCTCGCCCAAGAGCATTTTAAGGAAAGTTGTTTTTCCGGAGCCATTATTTCCAACGATTCCTAAGCGTTCTAAACGCTGTACATTATAGTTGAAATCCTCTAAAATTTTCTTTTCCCCATACGTTTTACCAACTTTATGAAATTCCACTATTTTTGAGCCCAAGCGTTCCATTTTAACCGGTAGTTCCAATTCGTCTTCGTCGGTGTTTTGAAGTGCTGTTTTCTTTATATCTTCAAAGGCGTCTACTCTTGCTTTTTGTTTCACACTTCTGGCTTTCGGTTGCCGTCGTATCCAATCTAACTCTTTACGAAAGGTATTTTTTGCTTTTTCTATGGTAGCTTGTAATTGGTCTTCACGCTCTGCTTTTTTCTCTAAATAATACGAGAAATTTCCTTTGTATTTGTAGAGTGTTTTATCGGCTAATTCAAAAATTGTATCGCATACCACTTCCAAAAAATAACGGTCGTGTGTTACCATTAAAAGAGTACATTTTGATGATGCTAAATACGATTCCAGCCATTCAATCATGTCTAAATCCAAGTGATTCGTTGGTTCATCTAAAAATAAAAAGTCTGCTTCTGAAAGTAATACTTTCGCTAAGGCAACACGCTTTTTTTGACCTCCAGAAAGCGATCCAACGACTTGAGAGGTATCTTGTAATTTTAATACTGATAGAATTTGCTGAACTTTTACTTCAATATCCCAAGCATTCATCTCCGTAATTTCTTGATACAAATGTTCTAATGCTTTTTCATCGTTGTTCTCCATCGCAACATTGTATTCCTTTATCAGCTTTAGCTCGGGTAAATCGTGATCAAATACAGCTTCTAAAATAGTTTGCTGTTCGTTCATCAATTCTGTTTGTTCCATAAAGGCAACACGAATATCATTTCGGTAGACTATTCTACCAGAGTCATATTGCTCAAAGTCCATTAAACATCGGAGTAAAGTTGTCTTTCCAGAACCATTTTTGGCAATAATAGAAACTTTTTGTCCTTGGTCGATTCCAAAAGTTAAGTCAGAAAAAAGCACTCTTTCACCAAATGATTTTGTAAGATTTTCGACGGAAAGGAAGTTCATTCAGTTTGCAATTTAGGCTTGCAAAGTTAGGTATTAAAAACTAAGATAATGCACACTTTCGATTAACGAAGGCGATCTAGGGATTCAAGTAATTTTTTATCCCTTTTAATTCCAAGTTGTGCTAAAAAACAAAAAGGGAAACCCAAAATACACAGTAAAAATCCGAGACTCAATTCTCTTTTTGTTTGGTCAGCGCTTAAAATGCCACCACCCATTACTGCAAAAAAGACTAAGGAGATTAGCAATATCAAATAAATAAAGAAAACAATTCGAGCCAATTTAAACTGACGTTTTAAATTTTTATATGCCATTAATGTCATAAAAATAAAAAGAATAAAACTGATGAGCGTTAAGAAAAAAGGCATTTTGCTAAGGCGCTCTAAACTTCCTTCGGGATCATTCACCTTGCCTTTTTCTATACCGAAAGCATTAAAAACAAAATATGTTTTTGCTCCAACAAAACGAAAAATTTCCATCCCAGAGAGTAAGGAAGAGAGACAAATAATTGCCAAAATGTAGTATATGGTTTGAACTCGTTGTATCATTTTTTTTCTACAAATTTACTGACTTATTTCGAAGATAAAAGTCTAAAATTACAAGCGCAGCCATCGCTTCAACAATTGGAACTGCTCTAGGAACAACACAGGCATCGTGGCGTCCTTTTCCTTCCAAATTAATTTTATTTCCTTTAGAATCTATCGTTTCCTGATTTTGCATCAAGGTTGCCACTGGTTTAAAGCCTACACGAAAATGAATCGGCATGCCATTTGAAATTCCACCTTGAATTCCACCAGAGTGATTTGATTGAGTGGATCCGTCGTCATTAAAAAGATCGTTGTGCTGCGAACCTCTCATTGAAATTGCTGACATTCCACTTCCAATTTCAAAGGCTTTGACAGCATTTATTGAAAGCATTGCTTTTGCCAAATCAGCTTCTAGTTTATCGAAAACAGGTTCTCCTAGTCCAACTGGAACGCTTTGTATGATACATGTAATTGCGCCCCCAATTGTATCTCCATCTTTACTTACTTCACGAATTAGTTTTTCCATTTTTTCTGCAACATTCTTATCTGGACAGCGCACCAAATTCGATTCGATTTCTTTTAAAGCAAAAAATTTATCTGAATGAAAGCGAATATCTCCAACTTGATCTACGAAAGTTGAAAATTTAATTCCAATGGAATTTAAAATCTGTTTTGCAAGGGCTCCAGCAACAACTCTAACTGCAGTTTCGCGTGCACTACTTCTTCCACCACCTCGGTAATCGCGAATTCCATATTTTTTTTCATAGGTAAAATCTGCATGTGAGGGTCGGAATGTGTCTTTTAAATGATCGTAATCGGCTACTTTTTGATTTTCATTTAGAATAATAAAACCAATCGGAGTTCCTAAGGTTTTTCCTTCAAAAATTCCGGAAAGAAACTGAACAGTATCACTTTCTTTTCTTGGAGAAACAAGAGAAGATTGACCGGGTTTTCGTCTGTCTAACTCTTTTTGTATTGCAGGAATATCAAGAAGAAAATTTGATGGAACACCATCTATAATCCCTCCAATTGCTAGCCCGTGAGACTCGCCAAAAGTTGTTAGTTTAAAAATTGTACCAAAACTTGAACCTGCCATGAGGCAAAGATACAATTAAAGGATAAGTCCCCAAATGATTAATTTATCACTGCAAACTTCATTTGTCCTATGTGTCCATTTTTTTGCGCTTGCAAATAGTACATTCCAGAACAAATAGAGCCTAATTCTATTAGCTCCGATGATAGATTTGTTGTTCTCTCCAAAATAATTTTTCCGTTTAAATCAATGATGTAAAACTTGGTGTTTTTATCTAGCCCAGAAATAATAAAATTTCCATTATTTGGATTTGGTTTTAACGAAACACCATTTTCTAATAAATTGGATAAAGACGCGCAACTTTGAACTGTTATATCCAATACAGCTGAACCTGTGCAATTGTTGGCATCAGTAAAAACCGCACTCAGTCCTGCAATTCCTAAACCAGCAACTACTGGATTAAAAGTTGTTCCAGAAACTCCAGGTCCTGAAATTACCGAGGAAACTGGCGTTACACTTAACTGAATTTCTCCGCCGTTTAAACAAACAACATTATCACTGTCATTTGAAAGTAATGTTAAAACAGGATTAGGATTTATGGTAATTGTTTGACTTGTAGAATTCGATCCGGCAGAATTTGTTGCATTTAAAGTAACTGTATAAGTGCCTGGAGTGGTGAAAGAATAATTTGGGTTTTGACTGGTAGATGTTGCCCCGTTTCCAAATGACCAATTCCAACTTATTGGATTGTTAGTAGAAAAATCTGTAAATGTTATGGATGAACCGACGCAAGCACTTGTTGAGGTTTGAAAAGAGGCCAATGGAGGCTCAGTGGAATTTGATAAGTTGTAATAAATTTTAAAATCATCAAAATAAAATCCATCGAGATTTGTACCTCCATCTGATTTAAGTTGAAAACGAACTTTTATTTGCTGTCCTAAGTAATCACTCAAATTAATTTCTTCATAAACCCAATTCGCTTGGCTTCCTTCATAAACTGGCTGATTAAGAGGTTGAACACTGCCGTTGTCGCTAATTCCAGGTACAGTATAATTTCCGCATTGGCCGATCCATGTTACGCCGTTGTCAGCGGAGACTTGAAACTGAACGAAATCATAATTTACTTCAATTGCCCATTTTGC
>SYKJ01000056.1 GCA_005798205.1 Bacteroidota bacterium
GAAGGCATCAAGGATGATATGACTCTGATGCTTGGAGGTTTTGGATTGTGTGGTATTCCTGAAAATTCTATTTCTCAACTTGTAAAAATGGGGGTAAAAAACTTGACTTGTATTTCCAATAACGCTGGGGTTGATGATTTTGGCTTAGGTTTATTGCTTCAAACAAAGCAAATTAAAAAAATGATTTCAAGTTATGTTGGAGAAAATGACGAATTTGAAAGACAAATGCTGGCAGGAGAGTTGGAAGTCGATTTAATCCCACAAGGAAGTTTAGCTGAAAGATGCCGAGCGGGGGGAGCGGGAATACCGGCTTTTTTCACCCCTGCTGGTTTTGGCACAGAGATTGCCGAAGGAAAAGAAGTAAGAACTTTTAATGGAAAACCACATATTCTAGAACTTGCGCTCACTGCAGATTTTGCTATTGTTAAAGCTTGGAAGGGAGACACAGAAGGCAATTTAATTTTTAAGGCTGCGGCAAGAAATTTCAATCCACTAATGGCGATGGCAGGAAAAATTACAATTGCTGAAGTTGAAGAATTAGTGCCCTCAGGCTCATTAAATCCTAACGAAATTCATACTCCTGGTATTTTTGTCCAACGTATTTTTCAAGGAGAACGATTTGAAAAAAGAATTGAACAAAAAACGGTCCGGCAAACAATATAGAATCTAAAAGTATGGCACTGGATAAAATAGGAATAGCAAAACGAATAGCTCAAGAATTACAAAATGGTTGGTATGTGAATTTAGGAATCGGAATACCAACTTTAGTAGCAAACTATATTCCAAATGGAATAGAAGTTGAATTTCAATCTGAAAATGGTGTGCTAGGGATGGGGCCTTTTCCTATGATTGGAGAAGAAGATGCTGATTTAATTAATGCCGGAAAGCAAACAATAACTGCGCTTCCCGGAGCTTCCTTTTTTGATTCTGCAACATCTTTTGCTATGATTCGTGGACAACATGTTCAGTTAACTGTTCTAGGAGCGATGGAGGTTTCACAAAATGGAGATATTGCAAACTGGAAAATTCCTGGTAAAATGGTTAAAGGAATGGGTGGAGCAATGGACTTAGTTGCCTCAGCAGATAATATCATTGTAGCTATGATGCATAGCAATAAAGCAGGTGAGTCGAAAATTTTGAAAGCTTGTACCTTGCCATTAACAGGTGTTAATTGTGTTAAAAAAGTTGTAACTGAACTTGCGGTTTTAGAAATTAGGAACGGAAAGTTTCACCTTCTTGAACGTGCTCCAAACGTAAGTGTTGAAGAAATTATTTCAAAAACCGAGGGCGATTTAGTTGTTCCAGATTTTGTACCTGAAATGAATTTTTAATTTCTCCCCCAATATTATTAATTATTGTATTTAATTCACCCCGATTTCAGCTTTCACTTTAGATGACAAACTATTGAAAACAAGATTATAAGAATTGTCTATCAATTGATATAATAGTTTTTCATGAACTGAACCATCTGTTTTAATGGTATTCCAATGTTTTTTATTCATATGATATCCAGGAATAATGCCTTCATATTTTTCTCTCAGCTCTACTGCTTCTTCGGGAGCGCATTTTAGATTGACAGTATCAAAAAGGTCAATACTTGTCAATGAAAATATTTTATTTCCTACTTTAAAAACCAAAGTAGATGAATCAAAAGGAAAGTCTTCAAACACTCCAGGCTTTCCTAAACAATAAGTCCTGAATTCTTCTATATTCATCTATCGAATAAAATTACTCCTAATCAAAGTAATAAAAAAATTGCCAATCTGTTAATGCCATGCATTATAAACAAAACAATTTTAATTTTTTATGATTTAAATGACTAAAAATTAATCTAATAGCGTCCTTTGAACCCAAAATTTAAATTGCTTAAGATCACGTTGAACGTTTTTTCGTTGAGCAATTAATCCAATAACAAGGATAATGGCGAAAATGAACAACCACTCAATTCTTGGGTTTGACTTTTTTTGAATTTTCAATCTCATTTCATCATGGTGGTCAAAATTACTGAATTCAAAAACCTCATAAACCATACCTCTTGGCTTTAAGATAAATTGGTAGTCTACAAATATGCCATCGCAGAGCACGGTAACATGGTCAAATGTCACAACCAAATAAACGCCCTGGTGAAATTCTTTCTGGATACGCTGTATAGTTAATCTTTTGTTAAGCTTGACTTGTTTAACCTTTCCATTGAATGAAAAATTCTTATTTCGAATCATTCTTTTCATCGAATTGGTAAAATTTTCTGCCCCGTTTCTTTCTGGTCGGTCAAAAAATCCGCGTGAGAAACCATGGGCTTCATCATATGAAATTCCGAACAAAATGGCAAATGCCTTTACGACACAATCGTTTGTTTCATAATTGCGATAACGAGATTCGGATAATCCTGAAATGAATTGTTCTGGATGAATGTATTTTAATGCCATTTTATTCTCACAATGCAGAGAACTAAAATAATTCATTTTCGTAACAAAAAGAATTTTTAAGAACTAAAACGAAATAGGAATAAAAAAAAGGCCGTTTTTCAACGGCCTTCAAAATCTTATCACGGAAATTTACAGCCCGATGATTTGTTTTACTTCAACTTCAGTCAAGCTTCTTTTTTTGCCTTCAAGGTTTAAATAGGAGCGATTAACAAGGCGACCATGTATCGCTACTTTCTTTCCTTTTTCGCCGTATTTTTCAATAAATTGTGCCATGTTGCCCCAAGCAAAAACACGATGCCATTCTACCATATTTGTGTAGTTCCCGTCATTTTTTCTAGTTGTTTTTTGAGTTGCTAAACTAAATCTTGCTACAGATTTTCCGTTTTCAAAGTTTGTAATTTGTGTGTTTGATCCAATATTTCCGACCAAGGTTACATAATTGCGAATTGTTGTCATAAAAAATTAAAATTGTTTTGTTTATATATAGTGAGGGACCGACGCCTCTAGATTTATGTCTTTTGACATCGATCCTCGTTAGATTTATGTTTTATAAAATAATAAGATCGTTTACTTCAATCTCTGAAATAATTTTGCGAGTTCCTTTTGAATTATAAAATCGACTTACTAATTTCCCTTCAATAGCCAGGTCTAATCCGACTTCTCCAAGTTCTTCCAATACACTTACCCAGCGTCCCCAACAAGTTAATAAATGCCAATTATTTCGTGTTTTGGAATTTCCACTAGCGTCTAAATAGGTTTCCTTAGTAGACATGGTGAAGGTTGCAATTTTTCGCCCAGTTTTTAATTCTATGTATTGCGGCTCAGAACATACTTTGCCAATTAAATTTACGTGATTCATCTTTTTATTTGTTTGCTTTAATTATTTGTATTGTTTCTTTCTCTGTTTTTTGTGAAATCGATAAAAAGTCGGATAACTCTATGATTGTGCTGTATCTTTTTTCACCAGTTTTAGTCTCGTATGATTGATTTACAATACGACCTTCTAAAATTATTTCAATTCCTTTGCTTAAAGAATTTTTAACCCGCTCAGCAGTTTTACCCCATGCATTGATGTTATGCCATTGAGTATTATTTTGCCATTCACCAGATTTATCTTTGTAATCCTCTTTCGTTGCAAGTGTGAAGCGGGATAGGATTTTCCCAGTTTCAAAAGTTACTAATTCGGGATCTGCTCCCAATCTTCCAATCAAGGTCACTTTATTTCTCAGTGCATTCATGTTGTTCATTTTTTAAAAATTTATAATATTTAACTTGTCTTCCATCAAAAACCATTTCTCGATTTCGACATTGCAAAGGTTGGGATACTAAAAAACCATATTCGGTTATTTGTCATTTATTGTCGAATATTAGTCGTTTGTATCTAATTAAATTTGTTTTTTTAATTGAAAATCAATTGATTAACTAAAATTTATAATTTAATTAAAAGGTGTAAAAAACCTTAAATCAATGTAATAAGTTCATTAAATAGATGCATAAAAGTGTATGATTTCATAGTGCATAAATTCTCATTTGTATGATTAATTTCTTAAACATTTTATAAGATATTTCTTTAAATTTGCAGTAAATAAAATAAAAAATGAAAATACTCGTCTGCATAAGTAAAGCACCTGATACAACCTCTAGAATCACTTTTACTGATGGAAACACTAAGTTTGATGAAAATGGTATTCAGTATATCATAAATCCTTATGATGAATGGTATGCATTAGTGCGTGCGCTTGAAATTAAAGAAGCTGGAAGTGCTGAGGTAACTATTATCACTGTGGGTTCTGCAAACGATGACGCTATTATGCGAAAAGCACTTGCAATTGGAGCAGACGAGGCCATTCGTATTGATTCAGATCCCAAAGATGCTTATTTTACTGCTATGCAGATTGCTAATTATGCTAAAACAAATGCTTTTGATTTGATTCTCACAGGAAAA
>SYKJ01000057.1 GCA_005798205.1 Bacteroidota bacterium
GGAATAGAAACAACTTTTCCAGATGTCACAATTAAATTTTCATCACACTGAAATTCTAATTTTGGCGTGTCGCTTGTTTCCTCGGAGAAAAAATAAGGAAAAACAAAAACTCCAATTAAACCAAAGATAAGAACGAATGCAACTATTTTTTTCACCTTGGAATATTAATTTTTGGAATGAATTTCTATCTCCGAACAATCGATGGATCCGTGAGATTCATGGTAGATAACCATTTTGTTTTTAATTAAAATAGCTTGGGGTGACTGATGCGTAACATTGAGTTCACTGGCAATAAAGTTAGATAAATCTCGAAATTGAATAAGGTCTAAAAAATAACATTCCAAACTTTCATTATTGTGTAAACCAAAAGACTCAATTCGATTTAATGCCATACTTGAAATACTACATCTTGTGCTATGCTTAAAAATAAGTTGAGGGACTAGCGAACTCTTTTCTATGAGTTCAGGTAATTGATCTATGCGCTGAAGTTGAATCCATCCCATAACTACAAACCGGATTTAAATTGTTTTAGAAAACGTATATCGTTTTCAGAATAGAGTCGCAAGTCTGTTACTCGGAACTTCAATTGTGCTATTCTTTCAATACCCATTCCAAAAGCGAATCCAGAATATACTTTTGAATCAATGCCACAGGAGTCCAAAACACTTGGATCAACCATGCCACACCCTAAAATCTCCAACCAACCAGAATATTTACAGACATTACACCCTTTTGCACTGCAGAGCGTGCAAGAAATATCAACCTCAGCACTTGGTTCTGTGAAAGGGAAATAAGACGGCCTCAATCTAATTTGAGCTTTTTCTCCAAACATTTCGCGTGCGAAAAATAGTAGTGTCTGTTTTAAATCCGCAAAAGAAACATTTTTATCAATGTATAAACCTTCGACTTGGTGAAAAAAACAATGAGCTCGTGCAGATATTGCTTCATTTCTGTAAACACGACCTGGAGAAATTGTCCTTATAGGTGGCGTTGAATTTTCCATAACCCTAACTTGAACAGAACTTGTATGCGTACGAAGAGCCATCTCTTTTTCTCCTTTTTCAATGAAAAATGTGTCTTGCATATCGCGAGCAGGGTGTTCTGCTGGAAAATTTAAAGCAGAAAAATTATGCCAATCATCCTCTATCTCAGGACCTTCAGAAACTGTAAACCCAATTCGAGAAAAAATTGAAATAATTTCTCTTTTAATTAAAGATAAAGGGTGATGACTTCCTAAATTTGAGTCTTCGCCAGTTTTAGATAAATCTTCAGAAATTGATTTACTAACATTTGTGTTAAATTTATTTTTGTCGTGGAGAATTTTTTCTTCGGCCTCTTTTCTTAAATCATTCAAAAGAAGACCTATCTCGCGCTTTTCATCAATAGAAACTTGCTTTAACTCAGAAAATAAATCTTTCATTATTCCTTTAGATCCAAGAAATTCTATCCTGAAAGTTTCTATACTCAAGGGCGAATCTATTTTAAAATCCTTGATTTTTTTTCGAACTAGCTCAATTTTTTCTTTCATGATAAAATTATAGAGAGTAACTTTTCAGTGTATGAAGCGTATGAATAATGTTGTATTAACAATAATACAAATGTAAAAGAAATTAATTGGGAATTCCTATGTGGAAACAATCATTTTTTCAACTTTCTATTCTATTTATTCTTGGTTTAACAACTTCTTGTTATAAGCAAAAGGATACATTGTTGGAGATATCAGTTTTCACAAATGACGGTCTTCCTGTCTCACAAGCGCTTGTTCAAGTATTTGCAGAACCCACTACAAACAATGGAAATAATTCAAATTTATATTTAGAGGATTTTACTGATGTTAACGGAGTTGTTCTCTTAAATTTCAACTCCTTTTATCAACCTGGGCAGAATGGAATTGCAATTGTTAAAATAAAAGCTTCTAAAAACGAATTGTTTGGAGAGGAAATAGTAGAAATAATTCAAGAAGAAAAAACAATCAAAGACATAGCTATTCAATAATTTCGAATTAAAAATTGTTTGACCATGCTTAGAAGATAAAAAAAAAATGTAAATTTGATATTCAAAACAAAAAATGAAAACAAAATTACCCATCATTATCTTATCTTTTAGTTTGTTTTTTTTAACAAATTGTAAAAAAGAGGAATCTATTTTAAAGGTTTTTGTACGGTCTCAAAGTAACCAATTAATTAATGGAGCGAAAGTTGTCGTAATTGGCGATCAACAATCAGAGCCAGCTACTGAAGAATTTGTTGATACTGCCTACACAAATTCTTCAGGTTTTACAACTGTTAATATGGATGAGTATTTTTCTTCGTCTGATAATACTACTGGATACTTTGATATTATAGTAAAATATAACTCAAAAGAAGGTAAAGGATATTCTAGGTGTCGGGTACACACAACATCTGTTGAAACTATTTATCTTGAAAACTAATTCGATAAAACTATGAAAATATTTTTTATTTCATTCATCATTCTATCAAGTCTGATTTTAAATTCTTGTTACAAAAAAGAAGATACCACGGCAAATATCTATGTGAAAGATGAGACAAATGCATTTATAGAAGATGCAATGGTAATACTTTACGGAGAAAATACTACTACTTTACCAAACCAAGTTGTTGTTTTTGACACTGCTTACACAAATTCAGCAGGTTTAGCAACTTTTGATTTTAATTATTTATACCAACCAGGACAATCTGGGGTAGCTGTTCTTAATATTAAGGCTACAAGCGGTAACAAACAAGGCATAGGAATAATCAAAATTGAGCAAGAAAAAGTGAATGAGGCAATTGTTTCAATACAGCCCTAAGCTCGAATTTCTTTCACTAAAATTTCTTGAAAATCTAATTCCTCTAAATCTAGTTGTTTTTTTTCACAATTACTGAATTCCAACTCGTAA
>SYKJ01000058.1 GCA_005798205.1 Bacteroidota bacterium
ATGTATTACAATAATTTACGAACAAAAAGAAATTCAGAGCCTTGATTTTTTGATTCTTTTTCATCAAGGAAAAAGAATGGCAAAATGAAAATATTAGCTCAATTTGGGATTTTCATTAGGATTATAATTTTAAATATTGGTGGTAAGAAAGCGAACACTCAAAAAATTAATTATTAATATTTTCCATTCCACCAGGTTGGCAGCATTTTGGAAGCTTCTCTACGTCTTCTTTTTTAGCTTTGCTTTCATCTGCATCATAACCTAACTCATTAATAATTTTTTTTATCTGAACTACGTTTATTTTTTTTGTGGAAAATTTAACTTCAAGTTTTTTGGTCTCCAAGTCTAATTCTGCAAATTTTATTCCTTTGGTATAATTTAATTTATTTTCAATACGATCTTTACAATCGTTGCACTGCGAAGAGGTTGTGATGCTAGCACTCTCTACTTTTGGTTTTTTTTGAGAAAAAACACTAAAGCTAAAAAGAATAAAAATGGTTCCTAAAAGTAAATTTTTCATACTACTGTTTTTATTTATTTATTTTTCTACTAATTGAATAACGTATTCCAAAATAGATGTTTATTCCAGTTATGGGCATGTAAATATTTGTTGCATCAAATTTATTGCTAAATGGATTAGAAGCATCAATTATTGGATTTTTTTGAGTTGAATTTGTAAGATTTTCACCACCAAGATAAAAGTCAAATTTTTTGTAAATATGGGTTATTTGGGCGTTGATCATAGCATACATCGGACTTTTTGAATCCGAAATAAAAAGTGTATCACTGGAAGCATCTCTTTGTATCGGTAATCGCGAGGAGCTAAATACAGAACAAGTAAAATCATACTCCCAGCGTTTGTTTCTTGTAATGTAAGCTAAATTTATAAATCCTCTGTGCCGAGGAATCATTACTTGCTGCCGCATTTCATTTCCGTATTTTGCTTGAACATCTAAAAATTTATAGGCCAATCGCACATCCATTTTTTTAAGCGGAGAGAAACTAAATTCAACTTGAAAACTATTAGAAAATGAACTGTCTTTCAAATTTGAAAAAACAATTGCATCTATTGCATCGTCGCGATCTACTATTAGTTGATTCTCAAATCGTGTGTGATAAAAATCAAAAGACACAGAAGATTTCTGTCGAAATAGTCTCATTTCGTGAACAAGTGAAGTACCAAAATTCCATGAAATTTCAGGTTTTAACTCCTCTGGTAGAAACCATTGTTTTGTATTAGCAAGAAGCGAAATATTATCAATCATAACATTTGGAACTCGCCACCCTTTTCCTCCTGTGAAACGAAGATCTGTCATTTCAGATAAGAGGTATTTTAAATGTACACGCGGAGAAAATTGTGCTTCAAAAAGATTGTGGTAGTCGTATCTTCCACCAAAAACCCCCGTAAATCGCGAGCCTGTAAATGTATATTCTGCAAATACTCCCGGCACAAGTTCAGTTCTTTGTTGTTCAATTGAATCTGCATTTTGTACAATATCCAATGCCACAAAACTAGTTCCTAACTTAATTTTATGGTCACTTGTTCCAATGATGTCATCGTAAATGGCATTAACATACGCTCTTTTTTCTAAGCCAGAAAAAATTCTAGGTCCAAATTGACCGTTTATTTCTTGTTGTTTAATATTATAAACAATCCCCAAAGATTGCATCGGTCTTTTACCGAAAAAACCTGTTTTACCATATAAATCTAGGTGTTTGGAATTTATTAAAACACCATACTTTGTTACGGGAGGTGCCATATTTTCATCACCGCGATTAAATGATGTTTGTCCACCGAGTTTTCTATTTTGGTAAGCATTTACGCCAAATTGTGCTTCCATCTTTTTTCCGTTATAAGCCCAGCGATTCATAAATGCAATATTATCATCCAATGGCAAATCTCGGAACCCATCTTTATTCTGATCGATATTTCCGTAAGTGCTAGATAGATGTCCCAAGAATCCAGTGCTCCATTTTTTATTCAGAATGATGCCGTTATTGAAATTGAATTCAGAACGACCAAAGGAATTTTGATATAAATTTAGGTAGATTTTCTCCATCTCGGCAGGCTTTTTTATTTCTAAATTTACAAGTCCCGCCATTGACTCATAACCGTTCACAACATTTCCTGTTCCTTTTGTAATTTGTATTGATTCTATCCATGTTCCCGATAAGGATGATAGACCAAATGCACTTTCTAGCCCTCTTAAATAGGGAATATTTTCCATTTGTATTTGTGTGTAAACACCATCTAATCCCATCATTTGAATTTTTTTTGCCCCCGAAACGGCATCTGTGATGTTTACATCAACACTTGCATTGGTCTCAAAAGATTCAGATAAATTACAACAGGCGGCCTTTCTCAATTCAAGCGCAGTTAATTCTTCTACATGCAAAGTTTTCATGCGAGAAATGGAGTGGCTGTTTTTTCGAACTTCAACTAGTATTTCGGGCAATAATTTATCGGAATAAAGGAGGATATTAAGTGCAATAAAACGGTCTTTTTTATCAACGATAAGTGTATCTGGAGCATATCCAAAAGCAGAAATGACGATTGTATCCGGCAAGTTTTTTGGTAGAATAAGTTCAAAGGTCCCTTCCTCACTACTTAAACAAGCAGTTTTGGCTACCAAAAGTTTTACTTTGGCGCCATATATTGGTTTTTTGCCACTTTCATTTGCACCTTGAATCAAGCCTTTAATTTGGCTTTGCCCAAATGGGACAAATGAAAACAAGAAAAATATAAAGATGAAATTTTTTATCACGGATTAAATTTTAAAAAATAAGGAACAATAATACTTGTCCAAATTTTCAAATTCGAAGCACGTGGTGTTTAAGAAGAATAGATTTCCCTGATTTTGGGGGTGGAGCCTTTAACTTTTTAGCGACAAGCTTATCTCTAAAAGAGAATTTAAAAAAGATAGTTGTAAAGAGATTACTTGCCTCAAATTCAGGTGTTAAAAAAAGCAAATTGCTATAATTTTGGAGGTATTTTTCTTGAATTTGAATAATTTGTAGCTCATCGCTGCAACAATTTTTTTCATCGTCTTCCTTTTCATCACAACACGAATCGATGCCTGCTTCATCAACACATTTGTTTTTCGCAAAAAAATAAGAAGTTGAAACTCCCGCATCTTTACAAATATGTTTGAATACCGAAATTCCGATATTTCCAAAGAACAATAGAAAAGCGAAGAAAATTAAAACTACTTGTTTCATTGGTATAAAAGTATAGCTTTTGACTTACAAATTCAAATATCTACAATAGTTGAAATAAATCGCTAACTCCGAAAACTCGAGAAATGGTAAATCCTTCGCCATAATTAGCGCCAAAAGGTCTTCCCACCGACATCATTCTGCCTTTTAGGAAGTCAAAGAATTCTTCCCCAGAAATAGGTGTATTTGGTTCTGATGATTGAGGATCAAAAAATTGAGATTTATAAGCTTGGATAACTTTTATTTTTTGTTCTGCGAAAGCACTAACATCCACAGCAATATCCGGCTCGAGGTAATAATCTTGAATATAATGTAAAACCAATCTTGGACGGTATGCTTTTTGGAGTTTCCCATCACATGTTGTTTCAATTTTTTGAAGTCCTGACAAAAAACAAGCATCTGCAACTAGTTTTCCGGCATTTCCGTGGTCTGGGTGCCTGTCTGAAATGCTATTTGCGAGCACAATCTCAGGCTGGTATTTTCGAATTTCCTGAATGATTTTTAGTTTATTTTCTTCAGTTTCTTCAAAAAAACCATCTTTCATGTTTAGATTTTCTCGAATTGATAAACCTAAAAGTTCGCTTGCTTTTTTAGCTTCAGCCATGCGTAATTCCGCAGAACCTCGCGTTCCAAGTTCCCCTTTTGTTAAGTCTACAACACCAATTTTTTTGCCCTCAGAAATATATTTCAACAAAGTTCCTCCTGAGGATATTTCTACATCATCGGGGTGCGCAGCAAAAGCAAGGATATCTAGTTTCATTCACTGAGATTTGCATAACTCTCAACACTTGGGCAGGAGCAAATTAGATTTCTATCACCAAAAGCATTGTCCACTCTGCGGACAGGAACCCAATATTTATTTTCTTTCAAATATGCAACGGGATAAACAGCTTCTTGAGGTGAGTAGGGATAAGACCAATTTTTATTGATGATGCAATCTGCTGTATGTGGTGCATTTTTCAAAAGATTATTTTCTTTATCTGCGTGTCCGTTTTCAATTTCACGAATTTCCTCACGAATTTTTATCATGGCAATAATAAAACGATCTAATTCTTCTTTGTCTTCAGATTCCGTCGGTTCAATCATTAGCGTTCCGGCTACGGGAAAAGAAACAGTCGGCGCATGGAAATTAAAGTCGATTAAACGCTTGGCAATATCTGCTACTTCAACATCTGCAGTTCTTTTGAAATCACGACAATCTAGTATCATTTCGTGGGCTACCGTTCCATTTTTTCCGGTGTAGAGAATATTATAGTGTTCTTTGAGTCCAGCAGCGATATAATTGGCATTTAAAATTGCATTTTCTGTTGCCTCTCTCAAACCAATGGCACCCAACATTTTAATGTAGCCATATGAAATTAATAAAATCGAAGCACTGCCATATGGCGCTGCAGAAATTGCATGAATTGCTTTTTCACCACCAACTTTTAACAAAGGATTTCCGGGTAAAAAAGGTGCTAAATGAGCAGCTACACCAATTGGTCCCATTCCAGGACCGCCACCACCATGAGGAATAGCAAAGGTTTTATGTAAGTTCAAGTGACAAACGTCAGCACCAATATTTCCAGGATTTGTTAAGCCAACTTGTGCATTCATATTAGCTCCGTCCATGTAAACTTGACCACCGTTATCGTGAATAATTGTTGTTATTTCACGAATTGCCTCTTCAAAAACACCATGTGTTGAAGGATAAGTAACCATTAAACCGGCAAGAATAGTTGTATTTTCAAGCGCTACGGTTCGTAATTCGTCGATATCGATATTTCCATTTTCATCACATCCCGTAACGATTACTTCAAATCCTGCCATCACTGCAGAAGCTGGGTTCGTTCCGTGGGCAGAGGAGGGAATAATCATCTTTTTTCTTTGGAAATCTCCGTTTGCCTCATGGTAAGCTTTGATAACCATCAATCCGGCATATTCACCTTGCGCGCCAGAATTTGGTTGCAGAGACATCGCCGCAAAGCCCGTGCAAGCACAAAGATCTTTTTCAAGTTGCAGAAACATTTCATGGTATCCCGTCGCTTGCTCAATTGGAGCAAATGGATGCATATTGGCAAACTGAGGATTTGAGATTGGAATTAATTCACTTGCAGCATTTAATTTCATTGTACACGACCCAAGAGGGATCATACTGTGTACCAGAGATAAATCCTTATTTTCCAAACTTTTTAAATAGCGCATCATCCGAGATTCTGAATGATAACTGTTGAATACTTTATGTGAAAAAACGGCATCTGATCGCAGGCAACTTTTTTCAATTGTTGGCGCAGTAAGTTCTGAAACTTTCCCAGCATCAAAAAGTGATAAAATAGTATTCACATCATTTAAG
>SYKJ01000059.1 GCA_005798205.1 Bacteroidota bacterium
AATAACTAGTCGTGGTTGATGGGGAAACGGTAAAAGAGGAAAGCGTACTAATTTGAGAATTATTTGCAACCCAAGTGTAGGAGTAAATTCCTGAACCTCCAGTTGCATTTGCACTTATCACAGCAGGCAAATATGGACAAATTTCATTTATGTCATTACTCGTATTTAAAATTAGCGGTTGAAAGGTAGGAACTATAATGTTTACTGATTGAGAAACTGCTTGGTTAGAACAAGAACCGAGTACTTGAACAGAATAGATTCCACTTGTCGTTGGAATAAAATTGATGCTCTGTGTTTGCTCACCAGAGTTCCATAAATAAGTAAATGGCGCAAGTCCACCTGAGACTGATGCAGTCAAAACAACTGGGTCACCAGGACAATTTATAATTGGATTATTTAATTGAACAGTTAGGGGTTGAATATCTTGAATAAATAAGGTGACGGACAAAGGATTTACATTTCCACATGGGTCTAATATTGGAAAAATAATATTGATACTTTCCAATCCTTCTGGAAGATTATCAAAGAGCGTTGTGATAGTGAAACTTGTACTGCTTTGACCTGCAGCAAGAGTAATACTTGTGGGAACACCTGAATAATCAATTCCATTAGTCGCTGTCCCTGTAATTTGAATTGGAATCGTTAAGGGCAATGAAATATTTGTTTGGCGAGTTAGTGTAATTGTTGCATCAACGCAACCCTCTGCCATCCAGTCTGGGTTTGAAAATAAAGATTGCGAAATTGAATAATCAACTGTTAAAGGGGTTACAGAGGTTAAACTATTTGCCTCAAGAAAAATTCCTGAGTCCCATTGCCCGTCGCCAACATCAGCAATAGCCAAAATTAAATGATAGGTTTCTCCACACTCAACCCTAGAAACTGCCTCTAAAACATCTGTGAAACCATCATATTGAATATAAAAAGGGTTTGAATTGTAGGGCCCAGTTGTTCCGTCACCGTTAAAATTAAAAAAAGCAGGATTCGTAATAGCATTAACATTGTTTATCGATACGATGCTTCCGTTTGTTGGGAGTCGTGCAATGTTTTGTAAGCCAGTTATACCTGGACCAGCGATAAAAAATCCAAAAAGGTCATTGTATCCAGAATTGTTTGGAGGTGCAAATTCAGGGTATTCATCAGATCCAAAAACATATTTGAATCGTACAGTATCAGAATAGGGAATAAAATCAAATTCTAGAATAGCAGCGTCAAAGGTTTGTGTTCCGCCAATTATTCCAGATAGAAGGGTTGATCCAGCACTATTGTTAGCTTGACCTGCACCAGATTGATTATTGGGTCCGTGAGGGCCAGCACCGTTATCAATAACTGTTCCTGTTGTCATAACAATTCCATTCGAGATTCCTAAATTTGTCCCTGTTCCAGTAAAAGATCCAATTGAAGTTGGAGCACCGTTAAAGGTGATGTTTGAAACAGTAACACCGGGCCCAATTAAAATATTTTGGACAAGCCCTTGCGGATTTAATGCCGTACTAGTAGTGAGTTGAGAATAGCAAGTTTTAATGCCAATCAAACTTAGAAAAATAAAAAAATATTTTAGAAAACCCTGCATAGTCAATCCATAAACGAAATTCATGCAAAAACGTTGTTTATTTTTACATTTTTTATACCTAAAAATTTAAAATTAAAAAAGTGTAATTAAATTAAACTATTTACGTTAGTAATTAATAGTTAGATTTTTCATGTTTTAGTTTAAGTAAATAGAGGAGCTTCGGCTCCTTTATTTTTTTAAAAATTTGTAAGAAATGATGTTTATGCTATGAACATTTTTATGTCCATAATACGTTAAATAAGACCAATAAATGACTAAATTTTTAATTAATTTTAAGCATGGTAAAAAAAGAAAAAATATTTGTCCTTGACACCTCAGTTCTCCTTCACGATCATCATTCCATCACAACTTTTAAAAACAACAATGTTACCATTCCAATAACAGTATTGGAAGAACTTGATAAATTCAAAGTTGGGAATGATACTAAAAACTTTTCTGCGAGAGAGGTAATTCGATTTATTGACAAGCTCTCAATAAATGGCTCTCTTCAAGATTGGGTTTCATTAGGAAAACCACTAGGTAAATTTAAAATTGTAATGGAGTTTCACCCAAATTCCATCAATGCCGAACATGTTTTTGCATCGGAGAAGAACGACCACAAAATAATAAACGCTGCATTGTTTTTAAAAGAGCAAGAACCAAAAAAAATTGTTGTTCTTGTTACAAAAGACATAAACCTTCGCATAAAAGCAAAATCTTTAGGATTAATTTCAGAAGATTATGAGACTGGAAAAGTAAATATTGATGACCTTAAAGTTGCTAGTTCCTATGGAATTGAAAATGTTGATTCTGAAATAATCAGAGAGATTTTTATAAAAGGGGCCATTGATGAAAATGGAGTTTTGGGAGATAAAAAAGAGACAAATGGTTACTATATTTTAAAAAATGGAAAAACTTCTTCCTTGGCTTTTTACAACCATCTTAACAATCAAATTGAGCGAATAGAAAAAGAATTCGTTTATGGGATAAAACCAAAAAATGCAGAGCAAACATTTGCATTTCACGCTCTGCTCAATGAAAATGTAAAATTAGTTGCACTGCAGGGTGTTGCAGGAACAGGAAAAACATTACTTGCACTTGCTGCTGCACTTGAACAACACAAAAGTTACAATCAAATCATTCTTGCAAGGCCAATCGTTCCACTTTCAAACCGAGAAATTGGATTTCTACCTGGAGATGTTAACGACAAAATCGGTCCTTATATGGAGCCATTGTGGGATAATTTAAAATGTATAAAATCACAATTCGGTGATAATGAGAAGAAAAACAAGGCGATTCAAGAAATGCTAGACAATGGAAAAATTGTGATTACACCGCTTGCTTTTATTCGTGGAAGAAGTCTTTCAAACATTATGTTTATTGTTGATGAAGCTCAGAATCTTACGCCACATGAAGTTAAAACAATCATAACAA
>SYKJ01000060.1 GCA_005798205.1 Bacteroidota bacterium
AAGGAGTGAGGCGCAGTGATTCTTTAATCACATCAAAGTCAGCAGCACTAATTTTTTTATTTGTATCGTATTTTTTTGTAGCGTAGCGCCAGTTTAAATCTTCAATTAGTTTATTCATTTTATTTATTTTAAAATTTCATTGGTATTTCTATCATAAGAATTCTTGATTCTAAATTGGCTTTAATTTCAACTGCTTCAGTCTCCCAAATGCCAACAGCATCTTTTTTACTTAGTTCATGGTTTTCAATCGTAATTAAGCCATCAATAGGCATAATGTAAACACCATTATTAGAATTCTTTATTGTGTAGTTAGCAGCCAAGCCTTCTTCCAATTTTAGAATGTGTATCCATGCATTTTGATGAATCCAAGTTCCAAGTGTATCTTTTTCAGGGGAGACAAGGAGTAAAAAATTATTTTTAGCATTTTCCCAAGAGTAATTAATTGTAGCATATCGAGGTTCGACATTTTCAGTATCAGGAAATATCCAAATTTGGAATAACTTTAGGTATTCTGTTTTGCTGGAGTTAAATTCGCTATGATAAATGCCACTTCCAGCTGACATTACCTGAACTTGATTGACTTTTATTATCTCTTTATGCCCCATAGAATCTTCGTGCTGAATTCCACCATTTAAGGGAATAGTGATAATTTCCATGTTGTCGTGAGGGTGTTTACCAAACCCTGTATTTGGAGCTACAATGTCATCGTTTAAAACTCGCAAAGCGCCAAAATGCATACGCTCTCTATCTTGCCAATTAGCAAAACTAAAGGAGTGCTTTGCATTTAACCATCCATGATTTGCATGGCCTCGGCTTTCGGCAGAATGAAAAACTAGTTGCATGTTGAAAAAAGTTTAAAGTTAAGAATTTAGTTATTGATTAGGTATGCGTTGTTATTATCAAAGTAATTCAATATCATTTGTTAATAGATTTTCTATGTGGTTCATTTTGCATGAAAAAAAACAGCCATATTCGTTTTATGGTTTTAAGTCGATTTTGGTTAGTTATTTTTATTTCATCCCTATTTTTCATTGTTGTAAGTCTGTTTTCATCAAACCAATATTCGATTGATTATGTTTTAAATGGAAAAAAAGACGATCCAATTTTAATAGGGGAGACCTACATAAAAAAATTAGCTCCTTCTCTTCAAGACACACTAAAAAAAGTGCCCGGAGAACTTGTTAGCATTAATTTGAATGAAAAAGATGCTGATACAAGTTACCTTTTTAAAAATAAAACAGTACAAATTTATTGCGGTGTACAAAAATCAGATGGTCTCTTAGCGACATGCAAAAATACTTTACTGGACTTGATTATTCCTTTAATTGCTTATTTGGCTTTTTTCTGTGGCCTAATGCAATTATTAATTGATTCAGGAGCGGCAGAACGATTGGCAAAACGATTGAGTCCTTTGTTTGTGAAAGTTTTTCCTACAGTTCCAAAAAATCACGAGTCCATATCCTACATGACTTTAAATTTTGCGGCTAATTTCCTTGGTCTTGATTCTGCAGCAACACCTTTTGGTCTCAAAGCGATGCAAAGTTTACAAGAAATAAATCCCGACAAAGACAAGGCAAGTGATGCTCAGATTATGTTTATGTGTTTACATGCTGCTGGTTTGACATTGATTCCAACCTCCATTATTGGTTATAGAGCAGCAGAAAATGCTGCCAATCCTGCAGATGTTATGTTACCGTGTATAATTACCTCTTTTATTGGAACGATTATGGCGTTTTTAATAGTCGGAATACGCCAAAAAATTAATTTTAAGAGCGCAACACTGATTGTGATGATTATGTCTGTTTTGGCAGGTATCGTTGGTCTACTTTTCTATATTAATCAATTGGATTTAATAGGAAAGAACTTTTTTACATCAAATTTTTCGGGATTATTATTAATTGGAATTATTGGTTTCACATTAATTTTCTCTTTTATTCAAGAAAAAAAGTTTTCAGAAAAAAACACTACCATTTTTGATGCATTTGTTGTAGGTGCACAAAACGGACTAAAAACAGGGGTTACGATTTTTCCTTATGTCTTGGGAATGTTAGTTGCAATCTCATTGTTTCGAAATTCTGGCTTATTTGAAATTATGAGCAACGGAATATCCTCTTTGTTTTCTTTAATGGGTGTTGCAAAAGATATTACAGACTCTTTACCTGTCGCCATGTTGCGTCCATTTAGTTCAGGTGGTTCGCGTGGGTTTATGATTGATTCCATGCGCACATTTGGTGTTGATTCGTTTACTGGTCGCTTGAGTTGTATTTTTCAATGCAGCGCAGAAACTACATTTTATGTTATTGCAGTTTATTTTGGCTCGGTAAACATAAAAAATACGCGATACACTTTGGGCACGATGTTACTTGTAGATTTAATTTGCGTAATAACAGCAATTTTTGTTGCTAGTTGGTTCTTCAGTTAAAACGATAAAATCCCCTTAAATAAGCATAGAAACAGGATTCTCCATAAATCCTTTAAATGTCTGGAGAAAAGCAGCACCTGAAGCACCATCGACAACGCGATGGTCACACGATAAAGTTACTTTCATTACATTTCCAGGGACTATTTGACCGTTTTTTACAACAGGAACTTCTTTAATTCCACCAACTGCCATAATACAACTGTCTGGAGCGTTAATAATTGCTGTAAATGATTCAATACCAAACATTCCGAGATTTGAAATCGTGAATGTATTTCCTTCCCAGTCTGATGGTTGAAGTTTTTTGTCTTTCGCTTTCTGTGCATACTCGCGCACCTCTGCTCCAATTTCTACAATTCCTTTTGTATCAGCAAAACGAATAACTGGAACAAGCAAGCCCTCTTCAACAGCAACAGCAACTCCAACATGAACGTGTTGATTTCTACGAATAAAATCACCCATCCAAGCACTGTTTACAGTTGGGTGTTGTTTCAATGCCAGTCCAACAGCTTTTACAACAAGGTCATTGAAGGATACTTTTACGCCCTCTACACTATTTAATCCTTTGCGAATAGAAATCGCCTGATCCATGTCAATATCAAGGGTTAAATAAAAATGTGGTGCGCTAAATTTGCTTTCAGCCAAACGACGGGAAATTGTTTTTCGCATTTGGCTAACTGGTTCATCAGTGAAGTTCTCCACACCCAATGGAGCAGAAGATAAAATCCGACTAGCAGGAGTGTATGGTGTAAAATGGTCAACATCTTTTTTTACAATTCTTCCATTTTCTCCAGTACCAGAAACTGCGGAAATATCAATTCCTTTCTCTAATGCTAATTTCTTTGCTAATGGAGAAGCAAAGATTCTACTTGAATTGGATAGAGAAGGGACACTTTTAATGTCGGCAACAACTGGTTTAGGCTTTTCAGGAATTTTTTCTGAAACAATTTCTTTTGGAATTTCAACTTTAACCTCGGTTTTTGTTTCTTCGGGAGGGGTAGTTTCAGCTCTAGAGGCGATAAGAGCAGAAACATCTTCACCTTTTTCTCCAATTATAGCAAGAATAGCATTTACAGGAGCGGTTTTACCTTTGTCAACTCCAATATATAACAAATAACCATCATAGAACGATTCAAATTCCATTGTTGCTTTGTCTGTTTCAATTTCTGCTAGAATTTCCCCAGCCTTTACAGCATCACCAACATTTTTTGTCCAAGCAGCAACAACACCCTCTGTCATGGTGTCACTTAACTTCGGCATGTAAACAATTTCAGCCATTTCTTTAGCTTTTAGTTTTATTAATATTCTTTGATGTAAGGATAATCTGTTTGAACATAAATATCTTCGTACAACTCATGAGCCTCAGGATAAGGAGATTTCTCTGCAAATTCTACTGATTCATCTACTTCTTTTTTTACCCAATTATTGATATCTTCAATTTCTTTTTGAGAAAGCCATTTATTGTTTTGAATTACATTTAAGCAATGTTCGATCGGGTCTTGTTCAATCCAATCATTTACTTCTTCTTTGGAACGGTATTTTTGAGGGTCAGACATTGAATGCCCTTTGTAGCGATATGTTCGAATGTCCAATAGCGTTGGTCCATCACCTCTTCTTGCCCGAATACACGCTTCCTCTATTGCATTATGAACATCCTCAGGCTTCATTCCGTTCACAATTTTTGAAGGCATCTCGTAAGAAAGACCAATTTTTGACAAATCAGTTACATTCGTAGTTCTTTCTACAGAAGTTCCCATTGCGTAATTGTTATTCTCTATAATATAAACAACGGGTAATTTCCACATCATTGCCATATTAAAGGTTTCATGAAGAGCACCTTGACGAACAGCTCCATCTCCCATTGAAACAAAGGCAACATTATCTGTCCCATTGTATTGTTCTGCAAATGCAACACCGGTTCCCATAGCAATTTGAGCTCCTACTATTCCATGACCGCCCATGAAGTTTTTTTCTTTATCAAAAAAATGCATAGATCCTCCTTTTCCTTTCGAGCAACCTGTGCTTCTGCCATAAAGTTCAGCCATCAATATTCTAGGATCTGTCCCCAATGCAATAGGATGTCCATGGTCGCGATAAGCTGTCATGTGTTTGTCGGTAGGGCGACATGCGCTTGCTGTGCCAACAACAATTGCCTCTTGCCCAATGTACAAATGACAAAAGCCACCAAATTTTTGTTGAATGTATAATTGACCTGTTTTTTCCTCAAACTTTCGAATAAGAAGCATGTCTTTGTACCATTTAACATAGGTTTCTTTCGAAAACTTTGATTTTTCAGAACTTTGCTTTTTACTTGTAGTTGCTGATTTTGTGGCCATAATTTAAAATCTATTTACGTTTGCAAAGATAGGAATCAATTTTAATAAAATTACATATTGTCATTTATACTTTAAGTATTCGTGATTGGATTTTTATAGGAGCGATAAATCAATAATATTCCTGCAACTATAAATGGAATACTAAGCATTTGACCAGTATTGATAAGCATTTCAGTATCGCGATCTGTTTGTCCTAATTTGATAAATTCAATAAAAAACCGAGAAACAAAAATAAAGATTAAGAATGTCCCAAAAATAAATCCAGGTTTTTGCCATGCATTTCTTTTCCAAAATAAGAATAGTAAAACAAGGAAAGCTATAAAATAGCAAATTGCCTCATACAATTGTGCAGGATGTCTTACTGGAATTGATTCCCAGGTTCCATTGTACACACTGTAATCGTGGTATAAAAAGCGAAATCCCCAAGGAACTGTTGTAATATCGCCCACCATTTCATGATTTACTAAGTTGCCCAATCGAATACACGTGCAACCAATTGCAATTGCTGCTGAGAGTCGATCTAAGACCCACAAATAAGGTTTTTTTATAACATTTTTTGCAAAAAGATAAAGGGATATTAAAAGAGCAATAGCAGCACCGTGGCTAGCAAGTCCACCTTCCCAAACTTTTAAAATATCAAGTGGGTTTGAAAAATAGCCATCGGGACCAAAATAGGGCCCGTAGAAAAGCACATGACCAAGTCTAGCTCCAATAATCGTAGCAAGAACCATATACATGACAAGTTTGTCTAATATCTCATTTGAAATATTTTCTTTTTTAAAAACTTGTTTAACAACGAAATACCCAATTACAAGTCCCCCAACAAATAATAATCCATATAGATTTGGAGTTTTCCATCCCTCAATAATTTCTGAATCTACAGACCAGTTAATAGCTAATAACATCCTATTTATTATTTGATTGTTGTGTCAAATATAAAGGTTTTTCTTTATTGGATTTAAAGATGAGTTTTGGAGAGCGCCCTTTCTTAAAAATTTGATTGCTATTTTCAAATCCTTTTCTTAATTCCTTTTGTTTGGATTCAGGAAGATGTGTAATTTCAAGACATTCATCAGAGCAGCAATTTTCCATTTTTTCTTTACAAGAAGTACATTGAATAAAAAGTAAATGACAAGAGTGATTCAGACAATTAGTATGTGTGTCAGCGGCTTCTCCACATTGATGGCAAAGTGCTATAACATCATCTGTAATTCTTTCTCCTCTTCTTTCATCAAAAACAAAATTTTTACCAATGAATTTATTTTCAATACCAAGTTCTCGTACCTCATTTGCATACTTAATAATTCCTCCTTCAAGTTGGTGGACATTTTTAAATCCTTTGTGTTTAAACCATGCTGAGGCTTTTTCGCATCTAATACCACCTGTGCAATACATGACAATATTTTTGTCTTCTTTTCCTTTTAAATAAGTTTGCTCAATATGTGAAAGAGATTCTCGAAAAGTATCAACGTCAGGTAATATTGCTCCTTTGAAATAACCAACTTCTGACTCGTAATGATTTCTAAAATCAATTAAAATTGTATCAACTTGGTTCGTTAAATGATTGAATTCATCTGCGTTGAGGTGTTTTCCTTTATTTCTCACATCAAAACTTTTATCATTTAAGCCATCTGCAAGGATTTTGTCACGCACTTTAATTTTTAATTTTAAAAATGTAAATTCTGCTTCGGAATCGTCAACTGCAAAATTTAAACGCACACCATTTAAAAATGCAATCCCGTAAAGATCTTCGCGAAATTGGATTAAAAATTTAGTTGGAACTGCAATTTGAGCATTAATACCTTCTTTTGCAATATAGGTGCGACCTACAACATCAAATTTTGTCCACATTAAAAATAAGTGATCTCTGAATAAGTGAGGATTTGCTATTTCAGCGTACTGATAAAAAGAAATAGTAACAAACTTATGTCCAACTTCTTTTAATTTTGCTTCTAGTTCCTCCTTATTTAATGTATTCCACAGTTGCATGCTATGTTGAATTAAATAATTGGTTGTCAAAATTAAGGATATATTTTATAAAATTTAATTTTAAAGTTTAAAAATCACCTTAAAATCACTGCAAAATAATTTTATCTTTGTGTTACCCTCCAAAAGGGATTTATGATTTCAAATCTTCAATTTATTTTTAATGACTCAGAATTAGGCGCAGGAACACGTGGTTCATCATTGGGTTCGAATGCTATAGTTGATGCGGCGCAAGCTATTTCCAGTAAGTTTTTTTTTAATAAAGAGATCCTTCACGTTCAAAATTTTAATTATGAATTGGATAATCCCACTATTTATTCATTTGCCAAGTACATTGATGGAATAGATAAAGTTTTTGAGGCGGTTTCAAATGATGTTTATAACTCCCTGCTTTCCAAAAAGTTTCCTGTTATTATAGCTGGAGATCATTCTTCGGCTGGAGGAACAATTTCAGGAATACAAAAAGCCAATCCGGGCAAGCGCCTTGGCGTAATTTGGATTGATGCGCACGCAGATTTACACTCTCCGTATACAAGCCCATCAGGAAATATGCACGGAATGCCGGTAGCAACTGCTTTGGGCATTGATAATCTTGAATCTCAGAGAAATAAGGTAGATACTGAAACTGCAAATTATTGGAATAAATTAAAATCAAATGCCTTGAAGCCCGAGGATTTAGTTTATGTTTCAGTTCGCGATACTGAGAAGGAAGAGGACTTCTTGATCCAGAATTTAAAGATTAGAAATTTTTCTGTAAAAGAGATTCGCTCTCTGGGAATATCAAATGTGATTCCTGCCATTTCCGCTCAACTTGAAGCTTGTGATATTATTTATGTTTCTTTTGATGTTGATTCAATGGACCCGGAATTATCATCGTATGGCACGGGAACTCCAGTAAAAGACGGTTTAAGTCCTACGGAGGCAAAAGAAATCCTTCAGGGTTGTCTAAGCTCTCCTAAAACGATTGCCTTTGAGTTGGTAGAAGTAAATCCAAGCTTAAATAAAAAAAAT
>SYKJ01000061.1 GCA_005798205.1 Bacteroidota bacterium
ATTTTGGCGAAAAGCACCGCTGTATGAATCCAAGTTAACTAATACATTGTTAAAGGCTAACATCCAAAGTGCGCGATCTACGTCGAGTTTTGTTTCTATTAAGCTCGAATTATTGTTCAAGGTATTTACTAAATCAACCATCTTGTTCCATCCAAAATCTGATTTCAATTCGTATGAATTAAAATAAGAACTACTATCTGTATTTATATACCTCAAATCAGGGCTTCCCATATTACCAGGGCCAGCACCACCCGTTGGATTACATTTAAAATAAGTGTCATTACTTAAATAATAATGTTCACCATTGAATTTTTTATTTATGCTTTCTGCATTTGAGTAAAGCCCTCTAAGAGTACCATTTATATAAACATTTGCAAAATTTGCCTTAGAGCAATCCATAAATTGTTCTAAGATAGCATATGATAACACTTCGCGAATCATGGAAGGATCCTGGTAACCATTTTGTAATTTTATATTGGTATAACCTTGATAATCTTGAGTCCCTTTGACGTAATCTAACTCAATGTGAAGCGGATTTTTATTGTTGTTTTGATTATACGATGAATTCCCCTTGTACTTTACACCAACACTGTCAAATACAATCCCATTAATACGTGCCGAATCAGCAATTATAAAAGCATCTGATGCAACAGCAGCATCTAATTGTGCATCCCAATTTGAAAAAGAAAAGAAAATTTCAATCGTTTGAATTGTTGCTCTATCATAGAAGTTTTGAGATAATAGAGAGAAAGAACTTGAAAGAAATACAACAATTAGAAATTGTTTCATTTTTTTTAGTTTAGAGATTCTTAAATTATGAATTAATATAAATTTAGCTAAAATATTTCATATTAAAGTAATATTAAATTTACATACACATAATATCGAGTAATTATTCCGGCAGCATCCTATTCTCAACTAAATCGTTAGTGTAGTGTTGATATATTGCTTTCATCTTTTGGATATCCTCGTAATCAGTTTTATTTCTATTCATTTTTAAATAAGGGTTCCAAACAAGTAACGACTTATTTGCACGATATGCAATTAAATTTTCCTGAGAATAAAATATTTTTGGTTGTTTCTGAGAGTTAAAAAAAGAAGTTCCAAATGCGTAATACTTTGTAGGAATATTTAGTATGTCTAGTAAAGTCGGGAAAATATCTATTTGTTGAAAAGGTGTTAAAGAATCAACTTGAGGTAAAGAATGAGAAGGATGATAAAAAGCAATAGGAACACGGTGCAACCAAGCCAAATCACTCCGATCAGAACGACTAGTTGGACCAACATGATCAGCACAGAAAATAAAAACTGTATTTTTAAACCATGATTTTTTTTGCGCCTTAATCCAAAACTCACGCAATGCAATATCTACATAACTGATAGTTGCACAGAGAGGTTCAGGTCCTTTTTTAACTTTATTTTTATAATCCTTTGGAATTGTAAATGGATGATGTGATGAAAGAGTAAAAACAAGAGAGAAAAAGGGTTTTTTCATTTTATCCATTTTGTCTAATGACCAAGACAAAAAATGATGGTCCTCTATGCCCCAATTTCCATCAAAATGAGCTTCATTATTATATTCAGTTCTTCCAAAATAAGAATCAAAACCAGTTGCAGAGGTAAATGCATCAAAACGCATTGAGCCATTTGTCGCTCCATGAAAAAAGGCAGATGAATAACCATTTTTTTTTAAAATACTTGGAATACCTTGAAATTGATTTGAACTATAAGATGAAAGAATAAAACTTTCATTCATCCACATTGGAATAGATGACACAACTGAGGGCAATGCGTCCATAGAAGTGCGACTGTTAGCTATTCCATGTTCAAAATACATAGATTTCTGAAGAATAGAATCTAAAAATGGTGTGAAGCTTTCAGGATTATTTGGTCCACAATACATCGAACCAAAACTCTCAAGTAAAATAAATACAACATTTTGTGAATCTTTTAATAAATACTGTGGATCACTTTTTTGTATCGGATTAAAATATCGCTTTAGTTCAGCATCCTTAAAAAATGTTTGCTTCTCGATTCCTTTGAACTGATAAGTTTTTAAAATCGTAAATGCTGAATTCAAAACAGCAGGTGAATTCTCTATACTTACATAATTAGTGGACTCTAATATTCCAATGGGTTTTAGTTGAAATCCTCCCCTTCCAATTACAATTGTAAAAAAAAGGACAAGAAAGAAATAGAGCCAATTTTTACCTGCTTTATGATTCACGGGTAAAGATTTTAATTTCGAATAACTAAAAAGAATCAAGCCAAATGACAAAATAAAGAAAGTTAATAACCACCAAAACTCCAAAATAAAATCTCCTGCTAAACTACCGGTTTCATCGCTGTTTAACATAAATTTTAAATAATCAAAACTAGTGCGCTTGTGGGTATAAGAAAAATATGCTACATCCAAACCATTAAATAAGAAAACAAGAGCACTAGAAAGAGTATAGAGTATAAATAAACAAATAGCTCTAATTCTTTCCAAGATTAAGGGTATTGGAATTAAACTTAATACAATGAATGGTAGAAAAAAAAGTGCAATAGTTATACTATCAAACCAAATTCCTATTAAATGTTCTTTAAATCCAAATGTGGGAAATGACTCCTTATTGCAAAACAGCAATAAAATTCTATAAATTTCAAGTGTAACAAGTACAAGACTTAATTTTGAAATTAAGTTAAATGGCTGTTTAAATATAAGTGACTTATAGCTCAAATCAATAATTTAGCAGCTTAAAAATAGCTTCATCTAACCTTTCTTGTGGAAGAAATTGTTTTTCTAAAGCTACAGCAAATGGAACTGGTGTATCCAAAGACGCAACTCTTAAAACCGGTGCATCCAAGAACTCAAAACAATTTTCAATAATTAATGCTGCAAGTTCTCCACCAATTCCGCCCATCATACAATCCTCGTGAAGAACGATAACTTTACCAGTTTTTCGTACAGCAGAAAAAATACATTCTCTGTCCAAAGGAGCCAATGTTCTCAGGTCAATAATCTCAGCGCTTGATTTTGGATACTTTTCCATAGCTTCTTTAGCCCAATGAACTCCAAATCCATAAGTAATGATTGTAAGATCTGCTCCCTCGGATACAACTGCTGCTTTTCCAATTTCAATTGTATAATATGCATCCGGAATATCTTCTTTAATACTTCTGTAAAGTGCTTTGTGTTCAAAGAATAGAATTGGATTTGGATCTTCAAATGCCGCATTTAAAAGCCCTTTTGCATCGTGAGGATTTGATGGATATAAAATCTTTAATCCTGGGGTATGAAAAAACCACGCTTCATTACTTTGAGAATGAAAAGGTCCTGCTGCTGTCCCTGCACCTGTTGGCATACGAACAACTACATCAGCATTTTGTCCCCAACGCCAATTCATTTTAGCCAGATTATTAATTATTTGGTTAAAACCACAGGTTACAAAATCTGCAAATTGCATTTCTACCATTGCCTTCATGCCTGAAATTGACAAACCTAAACTCGCCCCTAAAATTGCCGATTCACAAAGTGGTGTATTGCGAACTCGATCTTTTCCAAATTTCTCTAAAAAACCCTCCGTTACTTTGAAAGCCCCGCCGTACTCTGCAATATCTTGCCCCATTAAGATTAATTCTGGATATCGTTCCATTGATTGAATTAAAGCATCTTGAATAGCATCTATAAAGCGTTTTTCAGAAACTGAACCGTGCGCAGGAGCTACTTCTTGCTGAAAAGGTGCAAAAACATCCGCTAATTCAGTTTCGATGGATGGAACAATTGCATCTTCAGCATTTGCATTATCAAAACCTTCTTGAATATCATTCTTGAAAGCTTTTTTAATTTCCTCCACTAAATCACTATTTAAAATACCTTGTTCTAATAAGTAGGATTCAAAATTTGAAATAGGATCTTTTTTTGCCCATTCGTCTTGAATTCCTTCGGGGTAATACTTTGTGCCGGAGGATTCCTCGTGACCTCTCATTCGAAAAGTCATCAATTCCAGTAAATAAGGCTTGGGATCTTGTCTAATTTCCTCGTTAATTTTGCGAACAGTACGAATAACTTCTAAAATATTGTTTCCATCTACTTGAATTGCATTCATGCCATACCCAATTCCTTTATCTATGAATTGTTTGCAACGAAATTGCTCGTCTGAAGGTGTTGACAATCCCCATTGATTATTTTCAACACAAAAAATAACTGGTAAATTCCATACTGCGGCAACATTTAATGATTCATGAAAATCCCCTTCGGAAGCTCCACCATCTCCTGTAAAAACAAGTGTCGATTTGTGATTATTCTTGAGTTTATTAGAAAGAGCTATACCATCTGCGATGCCAAGTTGAGGTCCTAAATGGGAAATCATTCCTACTAATTTATATTCTTGAGTTCCAAAATGAAAGGACCGATCTCTACCTTTTGTAAAACCTGAAAGTTTGCCTTGAAATTGTGAAAACAATCTACTCAATGGAATATCACGCGTAGTGAAGACTCCGAGATTCCTATGCATTGGCAAAATATATTCATCTTCATTCATGGCATAGGCACAGCCAACAGAAATTCCTTCTTGACCCCAACCAGAAAACCATTTTGTTATTTTTCCTTGACGAAGAAGGATAAGCATTTTCTCTTCTATGAGACGAGGAAATAAAAGCTTCTTGTAAATTTCTAGCAATTCTTGGTTATCAAATCCATCGCAATTGTATTCAATTTGCCTTTTTGTAGCTTGCTTCATTTAAATTAATTGTAAAGTGTTATGTAATTTACACTTTCAAACCTTTAATAATTCGGTCTTTACGTCTATTTTTTTGAAGATTTCTTTTTAAAACTTGAAGGTATGAAGACCTTGCATTAAAACCCCTTTGCAAATCAATTCTGAATACATTCCCTCC
>SYKJ01000062.1 GCA_005798205.1 Bacteroidota bacterium
AGACAGTAAAAATGTTGGTACTGAATTATTTAAAATATGCTTGTAATCATCATGAGCATGAATCCAAGGCATAAAAAATATACCTTTCAATCCCTCGGTGCTTCTGGGTAAAACGCCGTACTTTTGAAAATCTGTGATGAATAAAAAATCTGCCCAATAAACCAATAACATGATGGCAACAATTAGTATAGCAGGCGTTACTGCATTGCGCAAATGGCTCTCAAATTGTGCGTTATTTTTCATTTTTAAAAAATCTTTTCAAAAAATGTGCCTTGAAAAAAAAAACTGCCATACTGACTGAGTTTTTTTCTGCAATCAAAGTTACAAGATTAAATAGCTTAAATTTGCTGTATGGAAGAGATTAAGAATAAAATCAAAGAAAGTGGATTAATTCAATTAGATCTTGCAGATTTTAAACCAAAAACTGTCTCACTTGGTTTAGATTTGGCAGCTCATTTATGGCAAGGGCTTGTTCTCAAAGAAAAAGATTTTCGGACTTGGATTAAAAATGAAAATTGGAGTTTATACCAAGGAAAATCTGTCTATATTTTTTGTTCTGTTGACGCCATCATTCCTACTTGGGCTTTTATGCTTGTATCTTCGGCACTCCATCCTTATGCAGAATTAATTTGTGTTGGCTCAAAATCAGATATCGAAAAACAGCAGATAGCTCAAAATATAGTAAAGATTGATCCAACTGAATTTAAGAATGCAAAAGTAATTATTAAAGGTTGTAGTGATATTTCAAATCCTGAATTTGCTATGGTAACTCTACTAAATCATTTGCAAGCTCATGTTGACTCTCTAATGTATGGAGAGCCTTGCTCAACTGTCCCAGTTTATAAAAAGTCAAAAAATAAGAACTAAAGAAACACGCTCCAAAGATGTTAAAACTAAAAGCTTGGATCAATGCAATGAGGTTGAGAACTTTACCATTATCTGTTTCAGGAATAATTTTAGGATCAGGAATGGCGGCAATGCTAGATAAATTTAATCTCATGATTTTTTTTCTAGCCATTTTAACAACAATTGGATTTCAGGTACTCTCCAATTTCTCAAATGATCTTGGTGATAGCCAAAAAGGAAGTGACAACAAGAATCGAATCGGTCCGCTACGAACAGTACAAGCTGGACTTATTTCGCAAAAAGAAATGAAAATTGGAATTATCCTTTGTGTTATTTTCTCTCTATTTTCCGCTGGAAGCTTAATCTATGTTAGTGCTGCAAATCTTACTAATGAACTCATCTATTTTTATATGGGCTTGGCGCTGTTATGCGTTTTAGCAGCGATTACTTACACCATTGGGAAAAAAGCATATGGATATCACGGTTTAGGAGACCTAATGGTATTTCTCTTTTTTGGACTGGTGAGTGTGCTTGGTGTTTTTTCTCTCTATGGCCTAGAATTCGAGTGGTTGGTGCTTCTTCCTTCAATTTCTATAGGTCTTTGGAGCACGGCTGTTCTTAATTTAAATAACTTACGAGATTATGAAAACGATAAACTAACAAAGAAAAACACACGAATCGTATCAATGGGTTATGAAAAAGGAAAATATTACCATGGATTCCTAATTATAGTCGGACTTAGTTTTTGGTTTATTTCAGTTTTAATAATTAGTGTTTTAACATTTAATTATTTACTATTTCTGAGTCTGATCCCTTCGATTTCACTCATTTTTCACTTAAAACTAGTCTTTCAGACTTCTGAACCCAAAGATTTAGACCCTGAGTTAAAGAAAGTTGCTCTCATCATATTTTATTCTTCCCTAATTTTTGCTGTAACTACAAATTTGATTTAAGTCATTTTAAAAAGAGATTTTCTCAAAATTACTCCTTAAAAATCTTAATTTACCTTTGAAATTTATAACTTTGTACTCCTACAAATGATATAAATCAACATGGATAAAGTTTCGTATATAGGGAATGCTGATTTAAATGCCATCGAACACCTCTATAAACAATATCAAAAAGATCCAAAAAGTGTAGATAATGGTTGGGTTAAATTTTTTGAGGGATTTGAATTTGCGCAAATAAATTACGATGAAGGGGGAAAAATTCCTGAAAATTTCCAAAAGGAATTTAAAGTTATACAACTTATAAATGGCTATAGAACCCGTGGTCATTTATTTACAAAAACAAATCCTGTAAGGGAGAGAAGGTCGTATTTCCCAGATTTATCTATTGAAAATTTCGGGCTCATAGAAAGCGACTTGGAAAGTACTTTTCAAGCTGGGGAAACCATTGGTATCGGTCCAGACACATTAAAAAATATCATTTCTCACCTTGAATTGACCTATTGCCAATCAATTGGAATTGAATTCATCTACATGCGAGATCCTGAGAGAATTGAGTGGTTAAAGACAAAAATAGAATTAAGCAATCGTCCTGAAATAAATAAGGAACGGAAAATTCATATTTTTAAAAAACTCAATCAAGCATCCGCTTTTGAAGCCTTTCTCGGAAAGAAATTCGTGGGGCAAAAACGCTTTTCTATAGAAGGATGTGAAACTTTACTTCCAGCTTTAGACACAATGGTAGCTAGAGGCTCTGACTTAGGGGTTGAATATTTTGTAATGGGAATGGCACATAGAGGTCGCCTTAATACCTTGACAAATATCTTTGAAAAACATCCAAGTGATATTTTTTCTGAATTTGAGGGCAAAGAATTTGATTTTGAAAGCACTTTTGATGGTGATGTAAAATACCACCAAGGTTTCACTTCCAACATTGTTCTCTCAAACGGAAAAAAAATGGGCCTAACTCTCGCTCCGAATCCTTCACATCTCGAAGCTGTAGATACGCTTGTTGAAGGAATTGCACGAGCTAAAATCGATCATGTCTATTTTGAAGAGAAGAAAGTATGTCCCGTTTTAATTCATGGAGATGCCGCAATTGCAGGGCAAGGAATTGTTTATGAAACAATCCAAATGGCACAACTTAACGGTTATAGAGCCGGAGGAACAATCCATATTGTAGTAAATAATCAAGTTGGGTTTACAACAAATTACATGGATGCGCGCTCTTCAACGTACTGCACAGATGTTGCGAAAACAACTTTATGTCCCGTTTTTCATGTCAATGGAGATGATGTTGAAGCAGTAGTTCAAGCAATAGAAATTGCCATTGAGTACCGACAAGCTTTTAATAGAGATATTTTTATCGATCTTTTATGCTACAGAAAATATGGACATAATGAGGGAGACGAACCAAAATTTACGCAACCGAAGTTGTATGATATCATCGCAAAACATCCGAATCCTAAACTCATTTATCAAGAGCAATTAGAGGCAGAAGGAGTATTGTCAAATGAGGAAGTAAAAATAATTGAAGATAAATACAATCAATTTTTAGAAAATGAATTTGAAGTTGCAAGAAAAAAAGAAAAAGCTTCCGTTTACGACTTTTTAAGTTTAACATGGGAAAGATACCGCCATGGAACTTATAAAGACTTTGAGCAATCTCCAAATACTGGAGTTGACAAAAAAATACTTCTAGATCTTGGCATTAAATTATCTACTCTTCCAAACGGTAAAAAATACTTTAGAAAAATCGCTAAAATATTTGAGGATCGTCTGAATTGTATAAAAAATGATAAACTAGACTGGGGTTCTGCCGAAATGCTTGCATATGCAACTCTTTTAACTGAAGGTCATCCAGTACGGATTTCTGGTCAAGATGTTGAAAGAGGTACATTTTCACACCGTCATGCTGTCGTAATTACAGAAGATACAGAAGAAAAAATTCAAACTTTGAATTTGCTTTCTGACAAACAAGCAAGCTTTGAAATTTACAATTCCTTACTTTCCGAATACGGAGTTTTAGGATTTGAATACGGTTATTCGTTGGCCACACCTAATGGGCTAACAATTTGGGAAGCACAATTTGGCGATTTTTTTAATGGTGCTCAAATAATGATTGATCAATTTATTTCGGCTGGAGAGGATAAATGGGCTACTCAAAGTGGATTAGTTCTACTGCTTCCTCATGGATACGAAGGTCAGGGTGCAGAACACTCAAGCGGTAGAATGGAACGTTTTTTACAACAGTGTGCTGATTTAAACATGCAAATAGTAAATACATCTACTCCTGGAAATCATTTTCATCTTTTAAGAAGACAACTAAAGAGAGATTTTAGAAAACCGCTTGTCGTTTTTTCTCCAAAAATGCTATTACGATTTCCAGAAGCCACATCAAGTTTAGAGGAAATGGCAACTGGAAGTTTTCAAGAGCTAATTGACGATAAAAATAGAGATGTAAAAAAAGTAGATACCCTTGTTTTTTGTAGTGGAAAGTTTTACTATGAAATAAAACAAAAAGCGGAGGATTTGAAAGTTGAGAATATGGCATTTGTGCGTATAGAGCAACTGTATCCCTTACCTGAAAAACAAATTCTTGGAATTATAGAAAAATACAAGGCAAAGAATACTATTTGGGCTCAGGAAGAACCAGCAAATATGGGCGCTTGGACATACATGGCAATGAATTTAAGAAAAGTAAACTTGATCGGTATTTGTCGCCCTGCAAGTGCAGCTTCCGCTGAAGGATCTAAAAAATTACATGAAAAAAGGTTAGAGAAATTATTCAATGAACTGTTTGCTTTTGCTAAAATTTCAGTTGAAAAATAAAGAAATTCGATATTAATATGGCAAATTTAGAAATGAAAGTCCCAAGTCCGGGTGAGTCAATATCAGAGGTTGAAATTGCTGCATGGTTGGTTTCTGACGGCGACTATGTCGAAAAAGATCAAGCCATTGCAGAAGTAGATTCTGATAAGGCCACACTAGAACTTCCAGCGGAAGAGAGTGGAATAATTACCCTAAAAGCCGCAGAAGGAGATGTTGTAAAAGTTGGACAAGTAGTTTGTTTGATTGACACAGCAGCAGCAAAACCAAAGGGTTTGCCGACAAGTAAAATTAGTGAGGTAAAAAAGGAAGTAGTTGCACCTTCAGAAACAACATCAAATCACAGTACAAAAGTTGAAAAAACATATGCTTTCGGTATTCCTTCACCCGCCGCAGCTAAAATTATGTCTGAAAAAGCAGTCTCTAAAGAACACATCAGTGGGAGCGGAAAAGATGGTCGTATTACAAAACAAGACGTTCTTAATAGCCTAGAATCTGGTGTTTCTGGTAATCGATCTACCAGGAGAGAAAAAATGTCCATGCTTAGAAGAAAAATCGCGGAGAGACTTGTTGCAGTTAAGAATGAAACTGCAATGTTAACTACCTTCAATGAAGTTGACATGAAGCCAATTATGGATTTAAGAGCGAAATACAAAGATGCTTTTGCTAAAAAACATGAGGTTAATCTCGGGTTTATGTCTTTTTTCACAAAAGCCGTTACCGAAGCCCTTCAACTTTTTCCTTCTGTAAATGGGCAAATAGATGGAACAGATATGATTTTTCATGATTATTCTGACATTGGAATTGCTGTTTCGTCTCCAAAAGGATTGATGGTTCCTGTTGTTAGAAATGCAGAATCTATGAGCATCGTTGAAATTGAAAAAGAAATTAAGCGACTTGCAATAAAAGCTCGTGATGGAAAAATTACCCCTGAAGAAATGACTGGAGGTACATTTACAATTACGAATGGTGGTGTTTTTGGATCCATGCTCTCCACTCCGATTATCAATCCTCCACAATCTGCTATTTTAGGGATGCATAACATCGTCGAACGACCAGTTGCAATTGATGGAAAAGTAGAAATTCGACCAATCATGTTTCTTGCTTTATCTTATGATCATCGAATTATTGATGGTAAAGAATCTGTTAGTTTTTTAGTTTCAGTTAAGGAAATGCTTGAAAAACCTGAAAAAATGATGATTGGTGGAATTAACAGTTTTGAAAAATTATTTGATTTATAATTTTAAATAAAACTAAATAATTAAAGTACAAGCCAGTTAGAAGCTAGCATCTTTTAAAATATTATAGATCCCTAAATTAAGATCAAATGTCAAAAATTACCAAGCAAGAAGCACTCGATTATCACTCTTCCGGAAAACCCGGGAAAATCGAAGTTGTTCCAACAAAACCTTATGCATCCCAACGAGATTTGAGTTTAGCTTATTCGCCAGGTGTTGCGGAACCATGTTTAAAAATTGCTGAAAACAAAGATGATGCCTATAAATATACAAGTAAAGCAAATTTAGTTGCAGTCATCACAAATGGAACCGCTGTTCTTGGACTTGGAAATATTGGTCCGCTTGCAGCAAAACCAGTGATGGAAGGTAAAGGCTTGCTATTTAAAATATTTGCAGACATTGACGTTTTTGATATCGAAATTGACGCGAGTGATCCTGAGCTTTTTATTCAAACAGTAAAAGCTATTTCTCCAACATTTGGTGGAATTAATTTAGAGGATATCAAAGCACCAGAGGCGTTTGAAATAGAAAGGCGCTTGAAGGAGGAATTAGATATTCCAATTATGCACGATGATCAACATGGAACTGCAATTATTTCTGCAGCAGCCCTATTAAATGCCTTGGAGCTAGCTAAAAAATCGATTGGTAAAATAAAACTTGTGGTTTCTGGTGCAGGGCCCTCTGCCCTAGCGTGTTGTATGCTCTATCGCACTTTGGGTGTCAAGCTGGAAAATATTTTTATGTTTGATAGCAAGGGCCTACTCCATAAAAAAAGAACAGATTTAGATGAAATGAAAATCCGATTTGCAGTTCACGATAAAGAAATATCCATTGAAGACGCTTTTAAAAAAGCAGATGTTTTTCTTGGTTTATCGCGTGCAGGACTAGTTTCCAAAGAAATGATTGCTGTAATGGGAAAAGATCCAATTGTTTTTGCCCTGGCCAATCCAGAACCAGAAATTTCATACCATGAAGCGAGTTCAGTAAGGAAAGATATCATCATGGCAACCGGAAGATCTGATAATCCGAATCAAGTAAATAATGTTTTGGGATTTCCATTTATTTTTAGAGGTGCTTTAGATGTTCGAGCAACAACTATTAACGAAGAAATGAAATTAGCTGCTGTTAAAGCTATCGCAGCTCTTGCCAAAGAAACAATTCCAGAGGAGGTTCTTGAAGCGTATGGCAAAAAAAACATTTCTTTCGGAAGAAATCAAATTATTCCAAAACCTCTAGATCCACGACTAATTTATCATGTAGCTCCAGCAGTGGCTAAAGCTGCAATGGATTCTGGTGTTGCAAAAAATCCAATTAAAGATTGGGATAAATACGAAAACGAATTAAAAAGCAGACTGGGCTTGGATAATAAACTCATAAGAGACATTACCTCCAAAGCTCAAAGCAATCCAAAATCAGTTGTTTTTGCAGAAGCTGATAATGTAAAAATATTAAAAGCTGCTCAAGTTGCATACGATGAAGGAGTTGCTTTACCTATATTATTAGGGAAAAAACTACGGATTTTGCAGATGATAAAAGAATATGCGATTGAATTACCCGAAGTTGTCATAATTGATCCAAAATCAGAAGAAGAGGAAAAAAGAAGAATTGAATACGGCACGGCATTTTTTGAACGCCGTAAGAGAAAAGGTTTTACTGAATTTGAATCCATACAAATTATGCGCGAACGAAATCACTTTGGTGCTATGATGGTTGATCAAGGCGATGCAGATGCGATGATTACAGGATTAACACGAAGCTACAGATCATCTGTTAGCCCAGTAATACGAACAATTGGCTTAGAAAAAGATGTTCATACAATTTCAGGAATGTACATTTTAAATTCGAAAAGAGGTCCTTTATTTTTGGCGGATACAACTTTGAATTTAAATCCTACAGCAGAACAAATTGCAGAAATTACCTACAATGTTTCCAAAATAATACGAAAACTGAAAGTTATTCCAAAAATCGCATTGTTGAGCTATTCAAATTTTGGTTCTTCACCCGGACCAGATTCCGAAAAAATGGGAAAAGCGGTTCAAATTTTGCATGAAAAATACCCTTCTCTCATTGTCGATGGTGAAATACAAGCAAATTTTGCTTTGAATAAAGAATTAATGAACGAAAAATTTTCCTTTTCTCATTTAGCAAATAAGGAAGTTAATACGCTTATTTTTCCAAATCTTTCTGCAGGAAATATTTCTTATAAATTATTACAACAACTTACAGATGCAGATCCTATTGGACCAGTATTGGTTGGATTAAAAAAATCAGTTCACGTTCTACAGCTCGGAGCGTCAGTAAGAGAAATTGTTAATATGATTAAGATTGCAGTTATTGACGCACAAAACAAATAAGCTATGATAGGTTCTTTAAATGGTAAATTAATTGAGAAAAATCCAACAGAATTACTGATTGAATGTGCAGGAGTGGGTTACGAAGTAAAAATATCTTTAAATACGTTCACTCAACTGTCAGATAGCGAAAATATAAAATTGCACACAAAACTTATTGTCCGTGAAGATGCACAAATTTTATATGGCTTTTTCACAAAAGAGGAACGTGAAATGTTTAATTTTTTAATCAGTGTTTCCGGAATTGGACCAAATACCGCGATGATCATGTTATCCTCCCTTACTCCAGAAGACATCGCACATGCAATTCAAACTGACGACGTAACTACAATTCAGGGCATCAAAGGGATTGGAGCAAAAACAGCTCAAAGAGTAATTATTGATCTAAAGGGAAAGGTGTTGAAATTCAGTTCTAGCAACGAAAATATGTTCTCACAAAACAATACAAAGAGATTTGATGCGTTAAATGCATTAGTTTCTCTTGGATTTGATAAAAAATCTACTGAAAA
>SYKJ01000063.1 GCA_005798205.1 Bacteroidota bacterium
GAAGTTTCGCTTTAAAATCACGCTCGACTTAAGCATGAAAGTTTCAGAAATTGAATCGCATGTTTTAGGTCTTGATGAGGTAAAAAAATGGTTGCAGGGAAATGCACCTAAGAAAATAATTATTGTGCCAGGGAAGGTAATCAATTTTGTTTTTTAAAATCAAGTGAAAGATTTTTAAGCTTAGTACTTTTCATTTTTATCTATGTAAGTCATTTGTTGTAAATTTGCCAACTTACAAGGTAAATTCACATGAAGGCCAAATATAACGAATACAAAAGCTTAAACCTTCCAAATGTTGCTCAATCAATTTTAGAGAAATGGCAGAAAGAATCCATTTTTGAAAAGTCGATTGCAACTCGCGATGGAAGTCCGCCTTTTGTTTTCTTCGAAGGGCCTCCATCTGCAAATGGTTTACCAGGAATTCATCATGTCTTATCGCGTTCTATCAAAGATATTTTTTGTCGCTATAAAACACTAAAAGGCTTTCAAGTGAAAAGAAAAGCGGGGTGGGATACGCACGGACTTCCAGTTGAATTAGGTGTTGAGAAGGAACTTGGAATTACCAAAGAAGATATTGGAATAAAAATTTCTGTTGATGAATACAACCAAGCTTGTAAAAAAGCTGTGATGCGGTATACTGATATTTGGAATGACTTAACTCAGAAAATGGGGTACTGGGTTGATATGGAAAATCCATATGTCACTTTTGAACCTAAATACATGGAGTCTGTATGGTGGATTTTATCCGAACTATATAAAAAAGGTTTAATTTATAAAGGATATACCATTCAGCCGTATTCTCCAAAAGCAGGAACGGGACTTTCATCCCATGAGTTAAATCAACCAGGGTGCTATAAAGATGTAAAAGACACAACGGTTGTTGCGCAGTTTAAACTACTCGCGAACCAAGCAATTCCATCTAATTTCGGTAAAAATATTTCTAGTTGTTCATGTTATTTCCTTGCTTGGACAACAACTCCTTGGACTTTGCCCTCAAATACTGCTTTGACAGTTGGGGCAAATATTGATTATGCCTTAGTTTCAACTTTTAATCAATATACTTTCGATCGGATAAATGTAATTCTTGCTAAAAATTTAGTGGCTTTTCAATTTGGAAAAGGCTTTCATTCTGTTGCTGCTATTTCAGAGCTTGAAACGTATAAAAACTCAGATAAATCAATACCTTTTTGTATTTTAGGTTCTTGTTCGGGAAAAGATTTAGTCGGTTTAAAATACGAACAATTAATGCCCTATTGTTTGCCTGCTGAAAAACCAGAACAGGCCTTTCGTATTATTGCAGGAGATTTTGTAACAACAGAAGATGGAACAGGAATCGTTCATACGGCACCAACATTTGGAGCTGATGACGCTAAAGTTGCAAAAGATGCTGGCGTTCCTCCCTTACTTGTAAATGACGAAAATGGTAATTTAGTTCCACTTGTTGATTTACAAGGTCGCTTTAGGGCTGAGGTAACTGATTTTGCAGGAATGTACGTAAAAAATGAGTACTACGAAGAGGGTTTAGCACCAGAGAAATCAGTGGACGTCTTAATTGCAATAAAATTAAAAGAAGAAAATCGCGCATTTAAAGTTGAAAAATACGAACACAATTACCCTCATTGTTGGAGAACAGATAAACCAGTTTTGTATTATCCTTTGGATTCTTGGTTTATTAAAGTAAGCGATAAAAAATCCCGAATGTTGGAATTGAATAATTCAATCAATTGGAAACCTGAATCTACGGGAAGTGGTCGTTTTGGAAAATGGTTGGAAAATGCAAACGACTGGAACCTCTCGCGTTCTCGCTATTGGGGGATTCCAATTCCAATTTGGTCAACGGAAGATGGTGATGAGCGAATTTGCATTGGATCGATAGAAGAATTGAAAACTGCGTGTGTTAAATCTGTAGCAGCTGGATTGATGACAGCTAATCCATTCGAAAATTTTGAGCTTGGAAATATGTCGAATGACAACTACAAGTCCCTTGATTTACATAAACATCATGTTGATACAATAATCTTAGTTTCTTCAACTGGAAAACCCATGAAACGGGAAGCAGATTTAATAGATGTTTGGTTTGATTCAGGTGCAATGCCCTATGCTCAATGGCATTATCCGTTTGAGAATAAAGAATTAATTGATGCTAAAACATCTTTTCCCGCAGATTTTATTGCCGAAGGAGTAGATCAAACTAGGGGTTGGTTTTATACCTTACACGCTATTTCAACAATGGTTTTTGATTCTGTAGCCTATAAAAATGTGGTTTCAAACGGCCTTGTTTTAGATAAAAATGGACAGAAAATGTCTAAAAGATTGGGAAATGCTGCTGATCCGTTTGCAACACTAGAAAAATACGGTCCAGATGCAACGCGCTGGTATATGATAACCAATGCGCAACCTTGGGACAATTTGAAATTCGATTTAGAAGGGATTTCCGAGGTTCAACGTAAGTTTTTTGGTACGCTTTACAATACTTATTCCTTTTTTGCTTTGTATGCAAACGTTGATAAATTTGATAATACAAGCTCAGAAGTTCCTTTAACTGAGAGACCTGAAATTGATAGATGGATTATCTCAAAATTAAATTCACTCATTGAAGAAGTAGATCAAGCTTATGAAAACTATGAGCCCACAAAGGCAGGAAGATTGATTCAAGATTTTGTAAGCGATCAACTTTCCAATTGGTATGTTCGTTTGTGCAGGAGAAGATTTTGGAAAAACGACGATCCTAAAGATAAACTTTGCGCTTATCAAACCCTTTATACGTGTTTAGAAACTGTTTCGCTTTTAGCTTCTCCAATTGCGCCTTTTTATATGGATCAATTGTTTTTAGACCTCAATCAGGTTTCTGAAATTAATTCAAGCTCCTCTGTTCATTTGGCACATTTCCCAAGTACTAAAAAGGATTCCATTGATAAGAAATTAGAGAATCAAATGGATTTGGCACAACGCGCCTGCTCTTTGGTTTTGGGCTTAAGGAAAAAACATACGCTGCGCGTTCGTCAGCCACTGCAAAAAATAATGATTCCAGTGCTTCAAGAGGAAATGGCTGAAAATTTTCTCCACATGAAAGACTTGATTTTATCTGAAGTAAATGTAAAGGAATTGGAATTGCTTACCGAAGGAAAAATATTGCTTGTTAAGAACATAAAACCAAATTTTAAAACTATTGGCCCAAAATATGGAAAGCAAATGAAAGCGATAGCATCTTTGGTAGCTCAATTTACTCAAGAAGACATCTTTGAAATTGAAAAAACTGGTCAGTGGTTGGGCGAGATAGATGAATTTCCGATTCGCTTGGACTTGGAGGATTTTGAAATTTCAGCACAAGACATTCCCGGCTGGTTGGTTGCCTCAGAAAATGGACTAACAATAGCGCTTGATACAACTTTGAGTTCTGATTTAAAAAATGAGGGAATTGCACGCGAGATTGTTAACAGAGTTCAGAACTTAAGAAAAGACAGCGGATTAGAAGTAACCGATAGAATAGGATTAAAAATTAGCACTACTGAACCCATTCAAACAGCAGTAATTGCATACAAAAACTACATTTGTGATGAGGTTTTAGCGACTGATATTTCTTTTTCCTCTTTGCCAAGTACGGCATTTTGCACAGATATTATTACTGAAAAAGACTGCTTTATTTTATTACAAAAACAATAATAGTGTATATTTGAATGTATGCAAAAATCTGCAAGTTGGCTATTTGATGGAAAAGAAGTTCATTCAAGTAAAGGAACTTTTGTAAAATGGTACGACCATCAATTTTTTCTATTAATGCACAAGGGAAAAAAGTTTCATGGAGAAATTGTAAAAGATGACTCAGAAAACAATCTCCTAACGATAAAAATAAATCACCGTGTTTTTCAAGTTAAAAGAAAAGGGGTTTTAGATGATTTGATATCCTCTTTGGGCTTAGACAAAAAGAAAGTTGTAAAATTAAAGGAATTACATTCTCCAATGCCTGGACGGGTTCTAAAAATATTTGTGAAGGAAGGAAATCAAATAGAGCAAGGAGAAAATGTTCTTTCTTTGGAAGCCATGAAAATGGAAAATATTCTAAAAGCCGATGGAATAGGCAAAGTTGCCAAGATTTTGGTGAAAGAGGGAGATGTAGTGGAAAAAGGCGCTATTTTAATTGAATTTGTTTAATTCAACTTTTCAAGAGAGGGCAACATTTGTTCCAACAATGTACTGGAGTTTTTAATTTCTGTCAAGCTATCTTTTAATTCTTTTCCGTTAATATTTACCTGAATACCACCGGCGTAAATGGGAATTTGATTTGAGTCAGTCTTTAAATTTGAGAAATAGGTTTTCATAAAATTCAAGTCTATTGCTGTTAACCAAGCGGTTAAAATTGCTCTAGGTTTAATTTTTTTTATGCAGTCGATCAAAGAATCATATGGCAAACTTTGCCCTAGATAGATTGTATTGAGCCCTTTGCTTTTTAATAGGTAGTGGTAGTACAACAAACTTATTTCGTGCCATTCGTGCTCGGGTAAAAAAAGCATAATTGGAGTAACTTTTGATTTCGGCACAACTAATTTATCAATTTCTACTATGATTTTTTGACGAATTAGATTCGAAATAAAATGTTCTTGTGCAGGGCTTATTGACCCCGTGAGCCACATTACGCCAATTCTGTCGAAAAAAGGAATAATGTGAGATGAGAAAGTTACAGCCAAGCCAAATTCAGAAATTAAATTATTGAGTGTATCTCGAAATAACTCTTCATCCAATTCAATTAACGCTAAAATTAATTTTTCACTGCTTTGATCATTATTGTTATTGATGCGTATTTTCCAAACTAATTTATTGATTTCAGCTTCAGATAAACTCGCAATGCGTGAGATTTTATGACCGTGATTGTTTAGTAAACTGATATTTAGAATACGTGCGATTTGAGCATCGCAATAGGTTCTAATCTTAGTTTCAGTTCGAGTAGGCTCTAAAATATCGTAACGCTTTTCCCAAATTCGTATGGTATGCGCTTTGATTCCAGTTAAAACTTCAACATCTTTTATTTTATATTTAGCCATATCAGAAAAACACTTTAGCATTAAGCAATGTTCACTATACACGAAATTAAATTATTTTTTCGATTAATTTTGTAGCTATAATGAAAATAAAAGATGCAGTATTTGTTGTCTCAAATTCTGAGCTCAGTAAATGTCCAATAGATCGTAAACCAGAATTCGCTTTTATAGGCCGTTCAAATGTGGGGAAATCCTCATTAATAAATATGCTTACTGGAAAGAAAAATCTTGCAAAAACATCAGGAACACCTGGAAAAACACAGTTGATAAATCATTTTTTAATAGATGAAAACTGGTATTTAGTTGATTTACCAGGATTTGGTTATGCAAAAGCATCAAAATCTAAACGTTTTCAATGGGAAAAATTTATTGCTGAATATTTGACTAAGAGGGAAACTTTATTGAATATTTTTGTTCTTTTGGATGCACGACTTGAACCTCAAAAAATTGATTTGGAGTTTATGAATTGGTGCGGTGAAAAAGAACTTCCTTTTTCTATGGTGTTTACTAAAATTGATAAATTATCAAGTACTGCCTTACAAAAAAATCTAGCGAAATATAAAAAAGAAATGCTAAAATATTGGGGTGAACTCCCTCCACTTTTTACAAGTTCAGCTGCTTCAAATTATGGAAAAGAGCCGCTTTTAAATTACATAGAACATATTTTATCTTTCTCAGAGAAGGGTTGACATTTGAAAAAATACTTAATTTCCTTATTTTTGTCGAAAAATTGTTAAAATGGGTAGAGCTTTTGAATACCGAAGAGCAGCTAAGGAAAAACGTTGGGACAAAATGTCTAAAATATTCCCAAAATTAGGGAAAGCGATAACAATGGCTGCAAAAGAAGGAGGTACTGATCCTGCAACAAATGCTAAACTTCGAACAGCAATTCAAAATGCTAAATCTGAAAACATGCCCAAGGATAATATCGATGCTGCGGTTAAACGAGCCGCTCAAAAAGATATCGCGTCCTTTACAGAAATTAATTACGAAGGAAAAGGCCCGCACGGAGTTTTAGTTTATGTTGAATGTGCTTCCGATAATCCTACACGAACAGTTGCCAATGTTAAATCTTACTTTAACAAAGCGGGAGGCACCGTTGTAGCAAATGGCTCTATGGAATTCATGTTTTCTAGAAAAAGCATTTTTGAAATAAGCAAAACACCAGAGTTGGATGCCGAGATGTTGGAATTGGAATTAATTGATGCTGGTTGTGAAGAAATCGATATTGAAGAAGATACGATTTTTATTTATGGTGATTATACGGCCTTTGGAACATTATCAAAAGCACTTGAAGATCTCAATATAGAAGTCCAAAAATCAAGCCTAAAAAGAATCCCGACAAATCCTGTTGAATTCTCAGAAGAACAGTTAGTAGATATTGAAAAAATGTTGGATAAAATAGAAGATGACGACGACATTCAACAAGTATTTACAAATATCGCATAAAACCCAAGTAATTTTATACTAAACGTCTTCATTTTCAGTTAATAATAGACCAATCAATTGTTGCATGAAAAATTGCCTTGTTAAGAAATTTTACATCCTATTAGCTTTGCTACTTTTCTTTTCATGCTCAACGGAAAAAAATAATTTTTTCAGTCGTAAATATCATTCAACAACAGCAAGGTATAATGGGCTTTTTAATGCAAACGAATTATTAAGATTAGCACTTATTACATACGACAATTCTCAGAAAGATAATTTTTATTCTTTGTTGCCAGTTAATCCTTTGCCAGACGAAACAGAGGTAAAGGGCATGCTTCCAGCCATCGATACAGCTATTGCCAAATGCACAAAAGTAATTGAAGATCATAGTATGCCAAATGCAGTTGATATGTATTACAAAGAAGCAGAATACAACAATTGGATTGATGAAAATTGGTTAACTATAGGAAGGGCTTTCTACTATCGCAGAGATTATGAAAAAGCGCTCAATAATTTTGAGTTCGTAAAAAGATTTTTTATAAAAGATCCCTCAACTTATATTGCAGAATTATGGATTGCA
>SYKJ01000064.1 GCA_005798205.1 Bacteroidota bacterium
CTGATTCTTTTGTATTGACAAAGTCTTCAAAAGTGCAACTGCATCATTAAATTTTGAAATTGAAGCATCGTAGTTCTTATTTTTTGAAAGTTTTACTGCCTCAGAGTACAAAACATCAACTTCTGATAGTACCCTAACATCATTAATTTTGCTGTTTCTAATTTCATCCCTATTTTTTCCAGCCGACTGAATATCAATGTATGCGTCGTTAATTAAACCATTGTAAATCTCTCCAGGAGCAAGTAATGTAGTTCCTTGATTTGAGGTTGATGGTGTAATTGGAACAGTATTAACAACAGTTATTTTATTTGGATTAACTATTTTCTCTAATGAATCAATAGACTTTATTAATTGTGAAAACTCAACAAAAGGAACAATAGCTTGATATGACTCAGCTTTTTTTTGCGTAAGTTTGAGATTATCAATTGCTTCATTATTTTTATTTTTTGACTTCACTAATAAATAAGAGGCATCCTTCATTTTATAATACGATTCCATATTATTAATTTTCTCAGTTAATGCAATTAATTCTGGATCATTTGCTCTGCTTTTCATTGGAGCAGTTCCAAGAATTGTTTTTGCTTTAGCATAACCTTTTCTTCCTAATGCAAAATTCTCTTTCGCTTTAGAGAGCTGTGAATTGAAGGCTTGATCGTCAGAATTTTTCAGTTTAACAATCTTTTTTTTATCAGCCTCAATTTTTGTCATTAAAACTTCCTGATTCTTTGGTATTGATAAAGTCTTCAAAAGTCCAACTGCCTCATTAAATTTTGAAATTGAAGAATCGTAGTTCTTATTTTTTGATAGTTTTACTGCCTCTGAGTATAAAATATCAACTTCTGATAGTACCCTGTCATCATTAATTTTTATAGAACTACTATCGATTTTATTCATAGTGCTTCCTACAGTAAATATTCCTGATTCGATCTGACTCTGCAATTGAAGGCGATAAGTCTCATCTTCAACCAAACTTGATTGCTCTTGAGCCCAAGTGTACTTTTCATCATAACTTGGATTTTGGTTATACATTCTTGGTGACAAGGAAATATTAGTATTATTCCTTAATTTGAGAAGAATTTCTTTTTCTAATTTATGGTCAAGTGAACTTAAATCAAGGTAAATTTTATAATCCCAAAAACCTGACTTACTAATTATTAAATCAAATTTTCCCGGGTTAAAAAATTTAGACTCTATAAAAAATGTACCGTTAGATTCTGAAATAGATTTTGAAACAATATTGTTATTTTGAACTAAATGAAGTGTGGCGCCAAATATTTTTTTATTATCTACAGCGCTTAAAATAATGCCATCAAATTTAATTGACTTTTGAGAAAAAAAGTAACTAGCTGATAGAAAAAAGAAAAAAATAAATACCAACTTTTTTTTCATAATACTATGTTTATTTGAGTTAAAAAAAGCAAAAATGTATCTTTGATAACTTTATACAAAATTGCTAAAAAAAGACGGATAAAAAAAATGCTAAACAACAAAGACTTAAGTTATTGGGAAAAGTCAATCTACTTTGAAGAAATAGATTTTACGCTAATTGGAGCAGGAATTGTAGGACTAAGTACAGCAATTTATTTAAAGGAAAAATTTCCGGCATCAAAAGTCCTAATTCTAGAACGAGGTTATCTTCCTAGTGGTGCTAGCACAAAAAATGCGGGCTTTGCTTGCTTTGGAAGTCCAACAGAATTACACGACGATCTACAAAATATGAGTGAGGAGAATGTTTGGGAGACCTTTAAAATGCGTCATGACGGATTGAAAACACTTTTTGAATTAATTGACCCTAAAAGAATTGATTATGAAAAATGTGGCTCATGGGATTTAATCTCAAAAAAAGAAGAAATGTTACCCACAGAATTTATTGATTACATCAATGAGAAAGCATTCAAAATCTGTGGAGAAAGTAAAATTTATACTGAGGACAAGATAGCCGTTTCAAATTTCGGATTTCAAAATATCTATAGTACTTACAAAAACAAAGAAGAAGGCACCATTAATTCTGGTAAATTAATCTCAGAACTGCACTCAAAAGCGACTAATTTAGGAGTTCTCTCTTTGTTTGGTATTGAAGTAAAACAATTTGAAACAAATGAAAAAAATGTTTATCTAGAGACAAATCATGGCGATATTAAAAGTGTAAATCTCGTTATTTGTACAAATGGTTTTGCTAAACAGTTTTTAGATGAGGATATTCAGCCAGCACGAGCACAAGTTCTTATAACAAAACCTATTGATAATTTAAAAATTAATGGCTCATTTCATTATGATGCGGGCTACTATTACTTCAGAAATATCGATAAACGTATCCTGTTTGGTGGAGGTCGAAATCTTGACTTTAAAAATGAGGCTACAGAAGAATTCGGGACTAGTTCAAAGATTCAAAATTCATTACTGAATTTACTTCAAACGGTAATTCTTCCAAATACAAAATTTGAGGTGGATTACGCCTGGTCTGGCATCATGGGAATTGGAAAAGTGAAGAAACCAATTATAAAAAAAACGAACAATAATGTCGCTTATGGTGTTAGAATGGGCGGAATGGGAATAGCAATAGGTGCAGAAGTAGGTAAATCTTTGTCAAAATTATTTTAAATTGAAAAAGCAAACAAAACAGGCAGACTTTATTAATCCCATTGATAAAGATAAGGTTACTGAAAATCCACACAGCATTGAGTACGGACATCACTCCGGAAGCGCATTGATTAAGCCCGAAGATAAGGGAAAACTAAAAAGTCGTGCCTTAAACTCGATGGAACAGCAAACAGATATGCAACTAGGGCAAATCTATGAGCAAATGCAATTACTTGCAGAACAAGCAAAAAAACTGAATGAACGAAAGAAAATTTCAGAATTTATTTACACTGCTGAAATGCGTTTTGAACCTTTTGTAAATCACACCTATCATTTGTATAGAAAAGAAACTGGGATCTTTTTTCTTTCGCTTGTTGGACCAAGACAATGGGGGAAATCAGGTGAACAATTAGAATTTATTTGTACTGTAAAATTATTAGCCGACCACACATGGGAAATAATTGAACGCAATCCAACATTTGAATTTAGCGAATAAACACCCATTCGTCTTTTGATGATTGCGACGCATCAAAACTATATCCGTCGACATCATACAATTTTAAATCTTCAATGGTTTCCAATTTACGCTCAACTAAATAGCGAGTCATGGCACCACGGGCATGTTTTGCATAGATTGCAACTATTGTAAATTTTCCATTTTTAAACTCCTTGAATATTGGGGTTACAATTCTATTCCTTAAAATGGAAGTGTCAATGACTTTAATATATTCTTGGGATGCTAAATTAATGAGCAGCTCATCATTTTTTAAATTTTTTAAGAAAAAATCATTTATTTTATTGCTCCAGAAAAAATATAAATTCTTAGTATTCTTATTTGGAGAAAAATTCAATCCCATTTCCAAACGATAAGGGGAAATTAAATCATATGGGCGCAAAATACCATAAAGCCCCGATAAGATAAAAATAGAATTACTTGCTTTATTTTGGCTTTCAAAATCGATACTTTCAAAATCGAGTGCTTTAAATACTTCTCCAGAAAATGCACTGATAACTTGCAAATGGTCAGAATTATCTATGTTTGATTGTTTCCAAGTTTGAAAGCGTCTGTAATTTGTTTCAGCAATGGATTCCGAGACTGTCATCAGAGACTTAATGTCTGATTTTGTTAACCTTTTTAACGCTTCAATTAGCTCCGCTGCTTCATTTTTAAAAATCGGTGCCGATGGCTTATAAACTATTTTATTAGTTTCAATCAAACTTTTTGAGGGAGAAAGAACTATTTTAAACAATGGATTCATTTAAAACAAAGATAAGAGTACTGGTAAATAATTTAAAATTCGTTCCAATCATATACAAAAAAAAGTCGCTCATTTCTGAACGACTTTTTTTGAAAATTTAAAATAAATACTAATTCTTCAATTTCTTTGTTAAATCAATTAGCATTGGTGTTGCAATAAGAAGAGATGAATAAGTTCCCACAATAATACCAATAAGCAATGCAAATACAAAACCTTGAATCGCAGCGCCACCAAATAAGAAAATAACAACTAAAACAATAATTGTTGTTAACGATGTATTGATAGTTCGTGATAATGTAGAATTCAAAGCTCCATTAATTTCAGATTTGTAATCGGCATCTTTTTTCCATGAAAGTTCTTCACGAATTCTATCAAATACCACCACCGTATCGTTTATGGAGTAACCTATAACTGTCAAAATAGCGGCAATAAATGCTTGATCTACATCCATATTGAAAGGAAGTATGCCATTGAACACAGCGAAGACACCAAGAACAATCATTACATCATGGAATAAAGCGACTATTGCGCTTAAAGAATACTGCCAGGTTCCAAATCGTAAGAGTATGTAGGCAAATATCATTACCAAAGA
>SYKJ01000065.1 GCA_005798205.1 Bacteroidota bacterium
CATGGCTCCCTCCTGCCTATTGTTTTATGTTGGAATCAACAAACGAGCTACTAATTTGCAACACCACAATTTATTTTTTGATGAATCCTTGGATTTTCACGGTAAAGAAATTTACAAAGATCCAAAATGGCCTTCAGCACCTCTATTTTATCTTTGTGTTTCCTCTCTTACAGATTCATCAGTAGCACCCAAAAACGCTGAAAATATGTTTTTCTTAATTCCAATTGCCCCAGATTTACAAGATTCTGAAGAGATTAGAGAAAAATATTTTGGTATTTTATTAGAACGACTCAACAAATTGACAGGGAACGACATCAAGGACGCTATTGTTTACAAAAAGAGTTACTGCATTTCTGATTTCAAAAAAGATTACAATGCATTCAAGGGAAATGCATATGGTTTAGCAAATACTTTAATGCAAACTGCTATATTAAAGCCAAGTCTCAAAAACAAAAAACTTTCAAATCTCTATTATACAGGACAACTTACGGTACCTGGTCCTGGTGTTCCTCCTTCCATTATTTCAGGTGAAGTCGTAGCAAAAGAAATAATGAAAAACCACTCTTTAAACTAAGTTTATGAAGCAATTATTCGATGATCTTAGCCAAAAAATTAGCGAAATAACGACTAAAAAATACAGCACTTCCTTTTCGCTCGGTATCAAGTGTTTGAATTCTGATTTACACAAACCCATCTATTCTATTTACGGATTTGTTCGTTTTGCTGACGAAATTGTAGATTCCTTCGAAGATTTTGACAAGGCGGTTCTGTTAAAAGATTTCAAGGTCCAAACTTTCAAAGCAATTGAAAATAGAATTTCTCTCAACCCGATATTAAATAGTTTTCAATGGGTCGTTAATAAATACAGTATTCCCCTTCATCTTATAGAGACTTTTTTAAATTCAATGGAAATGGATTTAGAAGAAAAAACATACGATAAAGAAAATTTTGAAAAGTATATTTTAGGTTCTGCAGAAGTTGTAGGATTGATGTGTTTGAAAGTTTTTGTTGAAGGTGACGAAGCTGAATACGAAAGATTAAAACCAAGCGCAATGAAATTGGGCTCTGCGTTTCAAAAAATAAATTTTTTAAGAGATTTAAATGCTGATTTTAAAGACTTGGGTCGTAGTTATTTTCCCGATATTGACATGAAAGAATTTAATACGAGCATCAAAAAACAAATTGAGGAAGATATAGAAAAAGACTTTGCAGCAGGATACAAAGGTATCCTAGAACTACCTCGAAAAGCAAAATTTGGGGTTTACATGGCCTACAAATACTACTTCAAATTATTTAAAAAAATAAAAGCCTCAAAACCTGATGTTATTTTAAATGAACGCGTTCGGCTACCAAATTATAAAAAGGCACGAATTCTCCTTACTTCATATATTCGTTTAAATCTAAATCAACTTTAATGAACCCAAATTATGTAGTTCTTGTTGATGAATTTGATCAAGAAATTGGTGTGATAGAAAAGCTAAAAGCTCATGTGGAAGGAAAACTACACCGCGCTTTCTCCGTTTTTATTTTTAATAATAATATGGAACTGCTCCTTCAAAGAAGGGCATTCGAAAAATACCATTCACAAGGTTTGTGGTCAAATACATGTTGTAGTCATCCGATGCAGGGAGAATCTATTGTTGCGGCAGGAGAAAGAAGATTGAAGGAAGAATTGGGGATATCATGTAAATTAAATCAACTATTTAGTTTTAATTACAGAGCTCAAGTAGACACTAATTTAATAGAACACGAAGTAGACCACGTTTTAATAGGTTTTTCAAATGAAACTCCCCACCTCAATCATGAAGAAGCAATTGCTTTTAAATGGCAGAGTTTGGAGGATTTAAAAAAGAATATTGAAAATAATCCTCTTGATTATACGCAGTGGCTAAAAATAATTATCGATGAACATTTTTTAAAACTTAATGCCCATTTAAATCAATGAAAGTCTGCAGAAGAGCAACATTTAATTCAGCGCATCGCTTGTTTCGAAAAGATTGGACAGACGAAAAAAACAATGAAATTTTTGGAAAATGTAATAATCCAAATTACCATGGCCACAATTACGTTCTTGAAGTTTGGATAGACGGTTCTATAGATCTTGAAACAGGTTATGTTATTGACTTAAAAATTGTTAAAGACCTCATCAAAGAACTAATAACAGATCGCTTTGATCACAAAAATTTAAATCTAGATTGCACTGACTTTAAAAATTTAAATCCAACAGCAGAAAATATTGCAATTGTGTGTTGGAATTTACTTCGCGCTAAATTGGATTTAAAATATGAATTAGTTGTGAAACTCTGGGAAACTGAGAACAACAGTGTAGAATACAGCGGTAAATAATTAACAAAGAAATGACCGCACTTTTCTGGCACAGACGCGACCTTAGAAATTTTGATAACACTGGGCTCTTCCATGCACTTACCGAAAATAAAGTTGTTCATCCTATTTTTATTTTTGATAAAAATATCATTGAAAAATTACCTCGAGACGACCAACGAATTCTATTTATTCACCAAGAAATTTTAGCCTTAAAAAAAAGTTATAAAGAACTCGGGTCTAATCTTCAAGTTTATTATGGAAATCCACAAGAAATTATACCAAAAATCGCTTTAGAAAAAAAGTGTTCTGCTGTTTACTTTAATAAAGATTATGAGCCCTATGCACGTGAGCGTGATAAAATTATTTTCGATTCCTTAACCAAACTAAATATCGACTTTAAGGGTTCCAAAGATCATGTGATTTTTGAAAAAAACGAGATTACTAAGGATGATGGAAAACCCTACACAGTTTTTACTCCTTATTCTAAAAAATGGAAGTCAAATTTAACAGCAGATCATTTCAAGGCTTTTCCCTCCGAAAAATTTAGTGCAAATTTAGTTCAAACTAATAACCAAGTCGAAGTAATATCATTGGCAGATATGGGTTTTGAATCTAAAATACACCATGCATTTCCTGAAAGATTAGTTCAACATGCTATTTTAAAAAATTACCACCTTTCACGTAACTTTCCAGCTGAAAACGGGACAAGCAGACTCAGCCTTCATTTACGTTTTGGAACCATTAGCATTCGAGCACTAGCAAAAAGTTGTGCTTCAATCAATGAAACATACCTCAATGAGTTAATTTGGCGCGACTTCTATCAAATGATTATTTTTCACTTTCCTAACTCAGCTGAAAATGCTTTTAAAATTCAATATGATCGAATCGTTTGGGAAAGAAACGAAGCTCATTTTCATGCTTGGTGTAAGGGTAAAACTGGATATCCTATTGTTGATGCAGGTATGCGCGAATTAAATGCAACAGGTTTTATGCACAACAGAGTTAGAATGATTGTTGCAAGTTTTCTTACAAAGCACCTACTCATAGATTGGCGTTGGGGGGCGACCTATTTTTCTGAAAAATTGCTAGATTTTGAACTTGCAAGTAATGCTGGTGGTTGGCAATGGGCTGCAAGTTGTGGTTGCGATGCAGCTCCCTATTTTCGCGTATTTAATCCACAAACACAGCAAGAAAAATTTGATAAACATTTTGAATACGTAAAAAAATGGGTTCCAGAATACGGAACTGATTCTTACTCTGAACCAATAATTGAACATAAATTTGCTAGAGAAAGAGTTTTACAAAGATTTAAAAGTGCATTAAACGAAAACAATGCTTAAAATCAATGACGATTGCCCAATTTTTGAATTACCTGATCAATTTGGTAATAATATCAAAATTTCCTCATTATTAGGTAAAAAAATACTTGTACTATTTTTCTATCCGAAAGATGATACTCCCGGATGCACAACTGAAGCTTGCGCATTTCGAGATGAGATGGAAGTTTTTCAAGAATTAGGCTGCGAGCTAATTGGGATCTCTTCTGATAGCTCCTCAAGTCATTTAAAATTTCAACAAAAACATCAGTTAGCTTACACCCTACTCTCTGATTCAGAAAAAAAAGTAAGAATACAGTTTGAGGTTCCTTCTAATTTATTTGGCTTAATTCCTGGACGAGTAAGCTACGTAATTGGCTTAGACAAGAAAATTAAAGGGATTTATAATTCTCAACTTAATCCGCATGGTCACGTCAAAAATGCGCTTGAATTGGTTAAATCTCTCAAAAACAAGTCGGAAATCTAATTTTGATTCTGGTTTCAGTTTTATAGAACTTAATTGAAGTAAATTCATTAATTTCACCAAAATTTAATAAAAAATGCAAACAGAGTTAGAAAAGGTAAGTTATGCCGTTGGAATGAGCATCGGAGAAAGTTTAAAAGCACAAAATTTAGAAGATATTGATACAAAAACCTTTGCTAATGCAATGGATGCCATTTTTAATAATCTAAATCCACAACTTACAAAAGAGGAAGCGAATCAAATTATTCAAACTTACCTTGACAAAAAAAAACAAGTTGCATACGGTAATTTAAAATCTGAAGGTGAAAAATTTTTAATTGAAAACAAAAAAAATAAAGGTGTTCAAACTACAGACTCAGGATTACAATATGAGATTTTAAAGAGTGGCAATGGTGAAAAACCCTTGAAGTCTGATAGTGTAACGGTTCATTACCACGGGACATTAATAGATGGAACTGTTTTTGATAGTTCTGTAAATAGAGGTAACCCAGCAACTTTTGGCGTGCAACAAGTAATTCCTGGTTGGACAGAAGCGCTTCAATTGATGGATATTGGCTCAAAATACCGCCTTTTTATTCCTCAGGAACTGGCATATGGGGCAAATCCACATCCAGGTGGACCTATAAAACCTTTTAGCACACTAATTTTTGAAGTAGAACTATTAAACATTAACTAATGATCCGATATTCCCTAATTATTGCCCTATTCTTTTTCCTACAATCTTGTGGTGGAGCAGAGAAAGTTGAATTAAAAACAGCTAAAGAAAAATACTCGTATTTATTAGGTGTTGAACTCTCTGAACCATTTATTTCTGAAAGCCCGTTTAACAAAATGGATAAAGAACAATTAATCGAGGGATTCTACAGCAAAGTGGCTGACAGCGAATTGAAAGGACTTTACAAAACCGTGAAAAAATGCATTGGAGAAACAGGAAAAGAATTCAACGAAAAATTCAATACCGAAGGATCATTGGCCGTTGGAAAAATCAACCGTCAACGTTTCGAAAAACTCTTCAATGAACTTAATGCAATGACCTTAATCGATATTAAAATGGTGGAGCGTGGTTTTTCAGATGGATTAAACAAGTTAGACATCGAAGTCCTAAAAAACGAGGATCGCAAAAAAATCATGGCAGCTTTTCAAGTGAAGATGGATAAAAAATACGCAAAAATCATAGAACAGTTCAAAGTAGCTGGAGAAGGTTTTTTAGCAATGAACAAATCAAAACCAGGAATCATCACAACGGCAAGTGGACTTCAATACCAAGTGATTCAAATGGGTAAAGGTCCAAAACCAAGTGCTACATCCAATGTAAAAGTTCACTACCATGGAACGATTCCGGAAGGTGGAATATTTGATAGTTCGATCGGAGGAGAACCTGCTGACTTCATTTTAAATCAAGTGATTCCAGGATGGACAGAAGGCATTCAGTTGATGAATGTTGAATCTAAATTCAAATTTTTCATCCCTCAAGAATTAGCGTATGGTGGAAATCCGCCACCAAATTCGATTATCAAACCTTTTTCTCCGTTGATTTTCGAAGTGGAATTACTGAGTTTTGAATAAGGTGCTTCACCTAATCACGCAAGAACTCGAAGATTTGTAAAACCAGAAATGAATCCAAACGGTCAATAAATAAAAGTTCATATATTTACACTTATGCAAAAAA
>SYKJ01000066.1 GCA_005798205.1 Bacteroidota bacterium
GATATTTTTGCCAGTCGTGCACAAACATTTCATTCCAAAACACAAGTTGAATTAGCACAATTGCAGTATATGCTTCCACGATTAAAAAGAATGTGGACACACTTAGAAAGACAAAAAGGGGGAATTGGGCTTCGTGGTCCTGGAGAATCGCAAATAGAAACCGACAGAAGGATTATTCAAATGCGCATTTCCCTCATGAAAGAGCGCTTAAAAGATATAGACAAACAAATGGGAATTCAACGAGGTAATCGTGGGCAATTGGTTCGTGTTGCCTTAGTTGGCTATACAAATGTTGGTAAAAGCACCATTATGAACTTGCTTGCAAAAGCGGAAGTTTTTGCGGAAAACAAACTATTTGCTACCCTCGATACCACTGTTCGAAAAGTCGTGATTGGAAATATGCCAATGCTCTTGACTGACACTGTCGGTTTTATTCGAAAATTACCTGAGCAACTTTTAGAATCTTTTAAATCTACGCTTGATGAAGTTCGGGAAGCTGACTTATTAATCCATGTGCTCGATATTTCACATTCCAACTTTGAAGATCATTTTAATGTTGTAAATGAAACTCTAAATGAAATTGATAAGACAGAAAAACCAACAATCATACTATTTAATAAAATAGATGCATTCCAAGAGCACAATAATGTTGAAGTGATTGACTTAGAAGAAACGATTACTTTGGAAACCTTAAAAAAATCATGGATGGCAAAGATGAATAAAACAAAATGTGTCTTTATTTCTGCACAAAAAAAAGAAAATATCGAGGAACTAAAAGATGTTTTATATGAAAAAGTGAAAGAAATTTTTCGCGTACGATATCCCTATAATGACTTTCTATTTTAGAAGGATCTCTCTTTAATACAGTTTTTTTTAGACTGCTTATATTTTGATAGAATTTTAATAGCTATTCAACAAAATGAACAGATGTAATAGTTATAAATACTTTAGTAGCTCCTTCAATATAATTATTTTCGAGATCTTTTGTTTTTGCGCCTGGCTTTATCTCAGATATAAAATTTCCGGATTGCCAGTCTCCTTCTCTTTCTCCTAATTTTTCTCCAAAATTGTCCGTAAATGTTGCTTTCCATTTCAAACCATCAACATTTTTAGTAGAATTGTTTATAAATTCAACATAGTAACCAATATTCGCTCCAAGAACACTTTGTGTTTTGACAGAAACAATATTTACCCCTGATTTGCCCTTGTTTGACTGAGCATTAACAATTGTTATTGAACAAAAAAGAGCTATAAAAAAAAGAGCTTTCATAATAAAAATACATTATATTAATAAAAAAATAGATAATATAAAGCTAAGTTAAAAAAAAATATTATAATGTTCTTATTTTGTTGAATTTTATTGCTTTAAAAACTTAAATTCACCACCACCTTGCTTTAAGATAAGCAAACCTTTTTCCGGGATAAATTCTATTTTAACACCGGCTGCAGAAAATTCAAACGTATCTTTTCCTGTGGCATCTAATGAAAAAGAAGGCTGCCCTGTTGCCTGAGCTTTCAATGTTAGCTCCTCTTTAGTTATAACAATTTTAATTGGCATTTCTGCATTTGAGTAGGTGCCGAGGTATTTATCTAAATCTGTTGACGTTAATTCAAGAGCATAAAAAGATGGAAGTTTTATTGGGAGATTAGAATTAGCACTCATTGCTGCAATAGCAATATCGTTAATACTAAATCGTGATCCGTTTGATGTCAAAGCAATTGATATTTTCTTGTCCGGAAAGGTGTAAAGAAATGAACTAAATCCGTCAATACCACCATTATGCCCAAATCCTAATTCATTGTAAAAGGGCACAGAAAAAATACCCATTCCAAATCCATCTTGCAAAGTTTTCATTTGTTCTAAACTTTTAATGCTAATTATTTTTCCATCAAATAAATTTGAAATAAAAGAAAGAAGATCCTCTGGAGTTGAAACAACTCCCCCAGCACCAAGTGAAATAGACGAATGAGTTTCTTTCTCTTTCTCCCATTTTCCGTTATACTGATAGGAAAAACATTCTTTGTTTTCTGGATTGAGCTTGGTTCCAAAATAAGTATTTTTTAATCCTAAAGGGTGAGTGATCCTAGATTGCAGTAGTTCCTCGTACGTTTTGCTATAAATTTTTTCTAGAATATAGGTTAATAAGATATAATTAGAATTGCTGTACTCTGCTTTATTATTTGGAGCAAAATCGCTTCCTGCGGTTACTATTATCTCCACCATTTCATCTTGCGATTTTTGTTGTGTATAATAACTAAAATAACTAGTATCATTCGTATAATTATGAATTCCACTGCGATGGTTCAATAAATTACCAACAGTAATTTTTTTTGAATTTTCAATTTTTGGAAAATAGCGGTGTATCGTTTGATTCAGATTTATTTTTTTTTCTTCAATTGCTTTAAATATTAAACATGCAGTGAACATTTTAGAAATAGAACCAATTCGGTATTTTGTAGTATTATCAGAATCTTTTCCACTTGCTACATCGTCTTTTCCAATAGACTTGCTATAAATAATTTTTCCATTCTCAGAAATAGCAAGTGATCCCATAAAACGATTGTTTTTATCCAAAAGATGAAACAAACTGTCTAAAGTGGCAAATTTTTGATTTTGGGATAAAAGAGCGGGAGAAAAAAATAAGAAAATAAGAAAAACTCGAAATCTTTTTTTCATTTGAAAAATCTTTCTAAATAAAAATTAGCGAATCAAGAATTGAAACTTATGGATGTTTTTAAGAGCAATACTTGTACCTCTTGCTACAGCTCGAAGTGGGTCATCTGCAATGTGAACTGGTAATTTAGTTTTTGCAGAAATTCTTTTGTCTAGGCCGCGTAACATAGAACCGCCTCCAGCAAGGTAAATACCAGTTTTGTAAATGTCTGCAGAAAGTTCGGGGGGTGTCATTTCTAATGCGCTTAGTATCGCCTCTTCAATTTTTGCAATCGTTTTATCCAAAGCATGAGCAATTTCTGTGTAAGAAACCATAATTTCTTTTGGAATTCCCGTCATTAAATCGCGGCCTCTTACAGCAAAGTCCTCCGGTGCATTTTCAATTTCTGGAAGGGCAGCTCCAATTTCTATTTTTATTTGTTCCGCAGTTCTTTCACCAACAAGAATATTATGTTGACGGCGCATATACTCTTCTATATCATTTGTAAAATCATCTCCTGCGATACGAATAGATTTGTCGCAAACAATTCCACCCAAGGCTATTACGGCAATTTCAGAGGTGCCTCCTCCAATATCAATAATCATATTTCCCATAGGTTCCTCCACATCGATTCCGATTCCAATTGCTGCGGCCATTGGTTCGTGAATCAGGTAAACTTCTTTCGCTCCAGCATGCTCTGCTGAATCTCGAACAGCACGTTTTTCAACTTCAGTAATTCCAGATGGAATACAAATAACCATTCGTAAACTTGGTTGGAATAAGGTGCGACCGGGATTAATCATTTTTATCATACCACGAATCATGTGTTCAGCACTTGCAAAATCTGCAATTACACCATCCTTTAAAGGCCTGATGGTTTCTATCATTTTGTGCGTTTTACCGTGCATTAATTGTGCAGTTCTACCA
>SYKJ01000067.1 GCA_005798205.1 Bacteroidota bacterium
AAGTTTTGTGAATAGTTTTTTGTAAGGATTTAAATTCATTCCTCCATGAATATACAACTCTAAATTTGGCCAAACTTCATGAATGGTTTTTTTTCCTGATATCTGTAAAACTTTTTTTAATAGAAGAGATGTCCAGCTGGGTATTCCTGCAATTATTCCCACATTTTCATGAATTACAGAATGAGCCATTTTCTCAAGTTTCTCTTCCCAATTTCCCAAAAGGGCTATTTCTTTTTTTGGTGTTCTTCTCACTTCTGTCCAGGTTGGAAGATGATTAATAATAATTGCAGAAAGATCTCCAATGAATGCACCATCGACATCTTTTAAAATTTGACCGCTACCGCCAATTATAAGGTGTTTTACGTTGTACAATTTTCTTTTTGGGTGATTAGCGTAATATTGAGCTAACAAATCTTTTCCTCCAGCGTAATGATTTTCTTTTAGTAATTCTTTTGAAATTGGAAGTATTTTTGCTCGACCAGAACTTGTTCCTGAGGATTTTGCAAACCAATTTATTTTCCCTGGCCATAGAATATTTTGATGACCCTCAATGGTTTTTTCTATTTGAGGTTGAAGTGAGCCATAGTCTTGCAGTGGAATTTTACTTTTGAATTCTGTGAAACTGATTTTTTCGCTTATTTGATTTTCAAAGCCAAAATCGGTTTTACTTAATTCTTGAATTAGGTATTCAAATACTTTTTTTTGATTGTTATGAGGATAATCTCTGTAATCAGAGATACGAGTCATGCGTTTTCCAATTAACCAAGTAAAAATTGTATTGAAAGGCATGCTACAAAATTGAGAAAAACAATTTTAGCTTTCTAAGATTAACCCCAAATAAGAATAGAAACAATTAGTGAAATTATAGCAATGGTATAGATTGTTCCTAATGCTACAGTGGATTCTTCAAAAAAGTTATCAGACATGTCGTTAAATTTGATGTAAAGTTAAAAAATGTTTTCTTTTCAAAATTTTAAATTAAAAAAAAACCGAAGATATTTCTTCGGTTTAAATAATTTGAAATAAGATTTTAATTTCGGTTTCCTAAGAGCCTTAATAGTGAAAGGAATAAATTAACAAATAAAATATACAACTGTAAACCACCAATTAAAGATAATTTATTTCTTTCTTCTTCGGTTAAATCAGTGTTTGTTGCAACTGATTTTAATTGTTGCATTGAATAAGCTGTAAGCCCGGTAAAAACAAATACACCCAAACAAGCAATGATAAAGCCCATTGAATCACTTTTCATAAAAATATTTACGATTCCGGCTATGAACATTCCAATAAATACCATGTAAAGTAAACTTCCAAATTTAGTTAAATCGGTTTTAGTGGTATAACCCAAAATTGCCATTCCTGCAAAAGCACCGGCTGCAACAAAAAATGTAGATGCAATTGAAGCCATGTTGTAAACAAGAAAGATAGTTGACAAACTCAATCCCATTAAGCCTGAGTAAAGTATGAAGAGAACTAATAAAACACCCATTGATAAGCGTTGGTAACCCCACTGAATTAATAAGCCTAAACCCAAGGGTGCAAATGCAATTATCCAGAAAAGAGGTGATATTCCACCTTCAGAACTTATGAATAATGTTGTGAAATACGCTGTATTTGTACCAACTGTGTAAGCAAGAATTCCGGATATACCTAATGCTCCAAACATGTAGGAGTATACATTACGAAAAAAATCTCTTGCTAAATCTGCAGATAAACTGCTGTTATCATTTATTTCTTGATTCATAATTAATGAAGTTTGGTTTGCACTAAATTAATAAATTCTTTTCTAGTTGCATCATTCGATAAAAATAATCCTGTAAATGCACTTGTTGTTGTCTGCGCATTTTGTTTTTGCACACCTCTCATTTGCATACACATGTGGCAACATTCTATTACAACTGCAACGCCCTTGGGTTCAAGAGTTCTTTGTATACAATCGCGTATTTCAATCGTTAAGCGTTCTTGAACTTGCAGTCTACGAGAATACGCATCTATTACTCTTGGAATTTTACTCAAGCCAACAATTTTACCATTCGGAATATATGCAACGTGAGCTTTGCCAAAGAATGGTAACATATGGTGTTCACAAAGCGAATATATATCGATGTTTTTTACCAAAACCATTTCAGAATATTGTTCATGAAAAATAGCTTGTTTTATTAGATCATCAGGATTTATTTCGTAACCGCTTGTCAAAAATTTCATAGATTTCGCAACACGCTGAGGTGTTTTTAATAAACCCTCTCTATTAGCATCTTCACCTAATTGTTCAATAATTGATTTAAATTCTTTTTCCATTTAATATTTATTATTCTAACAATTGCTATTTCAATTTTGTTTTAAAAAGGTTCTTTCCCTCCATAATATGTTACGTAGTTGTTTTCAGTCTCAACCAATTTGATCTTTGCTAATTCGCCGCCATGGGTTTTTATTTCTTCGTAAATTTCATTCCAAATCGCAATTGCTAAGTTTTCAGTAGATGCCATCAGATCTTTTAAAAATGGAACATCTAAATTTAGATTTTTATGGTCCAAGGGTTCGATTACTTTATCTTTTAAAATTTGGCTCAAGGTTTTTAAATTCATAACAAACCCAGTGCTAGTGTTGGGAACACCCTTAACGGTTACGAAAATTTGAAAATTATGCCCGTGCCAATTTTGGTTGCTACATTTTCCAAAAACCTCCCAGTTTTTTTCTTCTGACCACTCATTTTGCCATAATTTATGAGCGGCATTGAAAGTTTCCCTTCTCGTAATGTAAATCGTTTTCATATTAAAAGATTCTCAAATTCAGTTGAAAGCGCACATTTCATTATCCCGTCTCTATCGATTTCTGTTAAGCGAATACGTTGAAATGTATTTGTTAGTTTCGCGTCAAAAGGATATTTCACTTTGATGTAATTTTCAGTGAAGCCGAACATGTTTCCCTCATCCTCTTCGTATTCAAATAAAACGGTTCGTTCGGTGTTTAAATTTTCTGAATAAAAATTTCTTTTTTTTCTATCAGAAATTAAATGTAACTGATTGCTTCGTATTCTTCGAATATCCATAGGTACTGCTGTGCCTAGTTTTGGGGCTCCCGTATTTGCTCGCTCAGAATAAGTGAATACATGTAAATAGGAAACATCCAAATCTTTTAAAAATTCTACAGTTTCATTGAAGTCCTCGTCACTTTCCCCAGGAAAACCAACTATTACATCGACACCAATACAGCAGTCTTTTCTCAGTGATTTAATATTCGCTACTTTCTCAGCATATAATTTTCGTTCGTATTTTCGACGCATAAGTTTTAAAATACGATTACTACCAGATTGAAGTGGTATATGAAAATGAGGGACAAATCGTTTTGATTTTGTTAAACAAAATTCAATGATTTCATCTGAAAGTAAATTTGGCTCGATTGAAGAAATCCGAAATCGATCGATGTCATTAATTTCATCAAGTTTTTGAACAAGTTGGTAAAAGTTTTCATTTTTCCCTTGACCAAAATCACCGATATTTACACCAGTTAAAACGACTTCTTTTACCTTTGTTGCTGCAATTTTTGTTGCTTGTACGAGTGTTTCTTCGATGCTTGCATTTCTACTTTTTCCTCGTGCCAAAGGAATAGTGCAAAAACTACAGAAATAATCGCATCCGTCTTGAATTTTTAAAAAAGACCTAGTTCTATCTCCAAATGAATAAGATGCTACAAAATCTATTATCTCTTTAATATTATCGTTTACTATTTTAGCTGAAGGTCGCTTGCTATTTTCTTTTTCAAGGTGCTCTAAAACATTAAATTTTTCATTGGCTCCCAATACCATATCAACTCCCGGAATTGATGCAATTTCTGCTGGTTTTAATTGTGCGTAACAGCCAACAATTACAACGAAAGCTTCAGGATTAATTTTGCTGGCACGTTTGACAAGTTGTTTGCATTTTTTATCAGCATTTTCAGTAACTGAACACGTATTTATAACATAGACATCGGGACAATCTTCAAATTCCACTTTGGCAAAACCTGCATCTTCGAATAACCTAGCTATTGTTGATGTTTC
>SYKJ01000068.1 GCA_005798205.1 Bacteroidota bacterium
AGACCTTCAAGTCCCATGCCTTGAAAAGAGTAGGGGCTTGTGCGTGGTTTATAACAGCCTCCTCTCAATGTAGATAAACCCAATTTAACCAATAATTCTGCTGAGGATCGAATTTGTTCTTCTGATTCAACAGAGCAGGGACCTCCAATTAGAATTGTATTATTACTTTTTCCTCCAATTTGGGTATTTCCAAATTCAACGGTACGTTTTTCATTTCGATATGATCTTGCTGCAAGTTGCATGTCATTTGGGAAAGTCCAACTTTTTTCTGTGTAGATTTCTAGACCTACCGGAAGTTCTTTCATACTTGAACTTGTAATCAATACATTTAGTCCCTCACTCACAATATGAAAAGCTTTATTTTCAAAAGCAAGGTCAGCAGCTTTATCTTTTGGTACAGAATTTTTTAAGTGAATAATCATATTTCTCCTTTAATCAGATGTACAAAATTAACAATTCCAATGGCATTTTGTTGAGAATCTACAACTGGCAAATACATTATTGGAAAAGTACATTTTTTAATAAGTTGAAGCATTTCAAAAACAGTAGCACTACCTTTTATTTTAATAGGATTTGAATTAATTAAGTCTTCAGTTTGAATTGTTTCAAGATAATCAATTTTTCTCAAAAATGCCTTGCGAATGTCAGCACTAGAAACCAAGCCTTTTAATTCATTATTTTTTCCAATAATTAGCGTAAAACCAACATTTCCAGTTTCCACAGCTTCCAATATTGACTTGGTAGTGCACGACTCATAAAAGTCTTTTGGACTTTCCTCCAAAGGAATCATAAAATCTTCAACACAATATTGAGATTCTATCTCTCTTTTCGTAAGATTCATTAGCGCTTGTCCAACACTCGGTGCCGAAAACAAATACGAACCTGAGACCGATGAACTAACTCCCATATTTCTGAGAATAAATGAAACTTCACCATTTACACCACCATCAACATGAATTGATTTATTAGGATATTTCACTCTAAATTGTCGAATTTTCGTGAAGTTAATTTTGTCAAAAGCTCCACCGCTTTGTCCTGGAACAGTTGCCATAATGAGTATGAAATCAAAATCCGAATAGGCATCAAATACAGAAACAGGAGTGGGAGTAATTACCGCCAATCCTTTTTTTCCTTTTATATCAGTGGGAACAGTTAGCGGTTCTTTTAAATTTTCGTATTGAAACGTAAGGTATTCAACAGGGTAGGTTCTTAGTAAATCAAAATATTTTGTCGGATTTTCTGTAATAATATGCAAATCAATTGGTATTTTACACCATTCTCGAATCAGCGCTATGTCATTAAAAACAGTTAGGTCGTCATTACAATCGATATGCAATAAATCAACTTGATGATCCATTAAATCGTTAATAACCTCTTTGAGTTGCCGTTTTTTATCGCTGTAAATGGATGCAGATATTTTCATTCTGAAATTGGAGAATAAAGTTCTTTAAAGTTCCCATCACAAATAACAATGCGACAGGGTATCGAGGTAAAAATAAACTTGTTTAACTCATTTTCCAACTCGGAAAATAATTTTATTTCTTCAAATGTTAGAGTTGATTTTTTAAATTCATCTTTGACAATCAGTTGCAAATGGTAACATTTTGATTGTTTAAGTATGCGAATAAATTGCTTTGCTTGGCCATTAATTTTATTTTCGATCCAATAGTCAGCTACCTTTTTTGCTAAAGGTTCTTCATTTTTATTCGTGTAAAATACGATTGTATTTCCCTTCTCAATTTGATAACCATATCCTTTAGAACAAGATAAGAAAACAAAAAACAAAGAAATTACCGCAAAGATTTTCATTGTTACAAATTTAGTGAGAAGATTTGGAGTTCTTTGAGATTTGGAGAAAAAAGAGGGGCAAGCTACTTCTATCGCACCGCTCAACCTCATACCTTTGCTACATTCCTGTCCTGGAGGATTAAGAGGGAGCTGGTCGTAAAAGACTTACCCCACGCAAAAGTAAAAAGATTTGATGAATTTCAATCTAATTTATCGGAGAAGATTGTTTTATCAATAGTTTTTTGCAAAGTGAATAGATATAATTTATTTAAATCTTGTTATTTTAAATATTGACGTTACAATTTATTGTAAATAAAGGAATCTTTAATTGTAATAGAATGATTTCAAGTTTTTATCTTTGGATATGCTAAAGATTACTTGTCTCATCATTCTGTTATTTTCTCTTCCTCTTGTCTGTCTCTCCCAAGGTAAAAACTCAAATTTTGTTGTTCGGTACTTCAATAAATTTATTAATGACACTTCGGACAAATCAAAACCTCAAAAACTGTTTTATCCAACACTAGCCTATGCCCCTGAAACTAAATGGGAATTTGGTACAAGTGCCGTCGCTGTGGGATATGCAAAAAATGACACAAACAATCGCTTGTCAGAAATTTATGGATTCACTTTTTTTACGACAGAGAAACAATACGGCGGTTTAATGGAACATGCTCTCTACTCTGATAAAAATAAGTGGTTTTTCCTTGGAAAACTTAAAGTTCAAAGTTTTCCACTCTCCTATCATGGTATTGGCGCCCATAGCCCAAAAGAAAAAATTGCTATTGTTGAGGCCTTTGTCGCTCGGGGCCTCGCGATTGGGGCCGCGCCATGCGTGACCGCGTGCTCTCGGGCCTGGCCTGGACGGCGGTCGTGGCCTGCGCGCTGGCC
>SYKJ01000069.1 GCA_005798205.1 Bacteroidota bacterium
ACTCCAATTCGTCTGCTGTAAAAAAGCCCTGCTTTATTGAATAATTCGGTTCCTTCAATAAAAAACTGACGGTTTTCATTAAACTGAACTTCAAAAGGACTTAAGTTTAAAACATTTTGATCAAAAACCACTTGTCCAAAATCAGGAACTAACGTGACATCCAAAGTAAAAGCTTCGTTTAAGCCATATTTAATGTCTAAACCACCATTAATGGAGCGAGATTCCTCTATTGTATTTCCGTTTGGGACACGATCTAAATAAGAGGATAAGTAAGGCATAAAAGCAAGCCTCAGAGGGGGGTCAATATTTTTTAATCCTTTAACATCTGCACTATAAAGTAAAACATTATCCAAATCTGGCTTTACCTCAGGCCAAAAAGACTCTTCTCTAAACCGACTAATATCTCTACTGAAACTAATCCCCCAATCTTGTACCTCTTTCTTTGGGAAACGCAAAGAAGAAAATGGAATTGCAGCTTCTACAATCCAAGCATCGTCAGTAATTTTGACAGAACTCCTCCACACTAAATTCAGTGCATCATCCCATCCAGAAGAAAAGATTTTAGCATCTAGTTGAACTCCTCTGCTTGTTACACCGAAAAAAAAACCATTTTGTTCGTCGTTGTAGGTATCTAAAAAAATTCCGAATAAATCGATGTTTGGGTTGTAATCGTCACGCGTAGAAAGAACACGAGAGATAGAATCTGGGTTATCGTAACAAATCGCAGAAACGTAAAGAGCTTTGTCATCGTATAAGATCTGAACTTCCGTTTCTTTCTTGGGCTTTACGCCTGGAATAGGTCTAAGTTGTACGAAATCAGCAACTTTTTCGGCTTTACTCCATGCTGGTTCATTTAACCTCCCATCAATAGTCATTTTTTCATTTATGCGATTAGCTTCTATGGTTTTTTGACTGAGTAAAGAAATTGGCGCAAAAAAACAAAGCCACATAAATAATTTCATGTGGCAAAGATAAGCTCATTTTTGAAATGTAGAAATTCTATTCTTTCGTTACACTTTGAATGTTCCCTTCAGAAATCAAACTATCACCTTTCATTTTTAGAAATAATTGAATAAGTGCAATAACATCTTTTTCACAATAAATTCGGATACGATCCAAATCTTTTTCTTCGTAATAAACGCGCGCAACATCTGCCCCTGAAATATCATCTTTAGGTGTTGGAATATGAAAAATGTGACACAGCAAAGCTAAGGAGGTAAAGGCCTTATAATCTCCAAATTTCCACAACTCCATTGTATCCAAATGATTAATTTCCCAGGGCTTTTTTCCAGCAATGTCTAAACTCGGGGGAAGAATAATTCCATTGACTAACATTCTTCTGCAGATATATGGAATGTCGAATTCCTTTGAATTATGGCCACATAGTATAAATTCACGTTCTTCAATTAAACTTTTAAACTGTTTTAACAGAACTTCCTCATTGTCGTGAGCGAAGGATTTTAAGCGCATGGTTCTTCCCAAAGAATTTTCTTGAACGAAACCAACAGAAATACAAATAATCTTTCCGAACTCAGAAAGAATTCCACCTTTTTCATTGTAAAGCATTTCAAACGACTTTTGATCATTTTGTGCATTGCGGTTTTTTTGGTCAAAAAGACCTTTTGTTTTTTCATCTAAATCCTCGTAAGCATAAGTTTGTGGGACGGTTTCAATATCCAAAAACAGGATTTTTTCTAATTTTACTTTTTCTAACATATTTATTTTATTTATACTTGAATTTAAGGAATATTATCAGATTATCCAAGAAAAAATTTAAATTTTACAAAAAAAGAATTGAATGTCTGAAGACCTAATTCGAAATAATGGCACTAAAAAAGAGAAATACGAAGAATTGTATCCTCAACTCATTTCCATTGTTTCAGGAGAAAAAGATGCGATTGCCAACCTTGCAAATATCAGCGCTGCACTGAAGGAAACATTTGCTTTCTTTTGGGTAGGTTTTTACTTAGTGAAAGATGATGAATTGGTTTTAGGTCCATTTCAAGGGCCAATTGCTTGCACACGAATAAAAAAAGGGAAAGGAGTTTGTGGTAAAGCTTGGGAAGATAAAAAAACAATTATTGTAAATGATGTTTCCATTTTTCCCGGTCACATTGCTTGCAGCTCCTTATCAAAAAGTGAAATTGTAGTTCCATTGATTCAAAACGGAATAGTAATTGGAGTTTTAGATGTTGATAGTCAAGAATTGGCTAACTTTGATGCCATTGATGCACATTATTTAGAGGAAATCTGTACATGGCTCGCTACTATTTTATAGTTCTTTCTGTTTTTTTAATCGCTTCCTGTGCCCAAGTTGGAACAATAACGGGCGGAGAAAAAGACAATGTGGCTCCTCAGATTAAAAAAACTTCTCTAAAAGATAAAACACTAAATTTTAAAGACACAACGCTTTCAATTGAGTTTGATGAATTTATTGTCTTGAATAAAGCGATGGAAAATATTTTTCTAATGCCAAATGATGCCGCAATCGTTTCAAGCATTAAAAAGAAAACTCTTACCCTTTCTTGGAGTAATACATTGAAAGAAAATACAAGCTACACACTTTATTTCAATAAGGCCATAAAAGACAATACTGAAGGGAATGATTCGCTTATGAAGTTAACTTTTTCGACGGGAAATATTTTGGATTCTTTACAGATTTTTGTTGCCTGTTTTGATGCTTTTTCCATGCAAAAATTAAATAATATCGTTGTGGGATTATACGATTCTCTAAACTCTCAGAAACCGAGGTATTTTGCAAAAAGTAACCAAAATGGCTTAAGTTCTTTTTCAACCTTAAAAGCAGGAAGCTATTTTTTAAAGGGGTTTAACGATTTCAACAACGACCTCATAATTCAAAATTCCGAGAAACAAGCTTGGGAGTTCGTAAAAATTGATCTTTTAGATCGAAAAAATGATACCCTGAAATTAATCCATTCACTACCCAAAGAACTTAATAAAATAAAAAATGCGCGCATTATCTCTCCAGGTTTGATTGGAATTCATATTCCTGAAGCAATGCAAAACGCTATGTTTAAACTCGATAGTTTGGAACTGCAAGCAACCTCGATTTCTCGGGTTTCTAAAAGCGACAAAGACACTTTGCTTATTTCTATTGGAGAGACTAATAACAATCCACTAAATTTAATTATTGATTCCGATACTTTAAGTGTGAGATTCTCAGAAAAAGAAAAAACTACGAAGTTAAAACCTCGCTACATAGAACATCTAAATGCTAGCGAAAAAATACTTGAATTTGAAGTAAACGATAAAATAAAAAAAATAGACAAAGAAAAAATTACGATTTTAGATTCCAAAGATAGTAGCAGTGTATTTTTTGATAGTGAGATTTCTTTTAACAAGTTACGCTTAAAAATAAAGAATACTAGCTCAAATGAATTTTTAATAGAATTAATGGAAGGGGCGATAAGAGGAGAAAGCAGTATGAATAATAGCTTAGTGAAGCAAACTATTCTTGTTAAAACAGAAAAAGATCTTGGTAAATTACTTGTTCGCCTGACTAAAAAAATAGATTCGGGAATACTAGAACTTGTTCAAAAAGAAAAAGTGATTGCATCGTGCCAAACAAATGAGTCGACTTCTGAATATATTTTTGATCATCTTTTACCAGGAGAATATTCCTTTCGGATAATTTTAGATGAAAATCAAAATGAAAGGTGGGACCCTATCGATGTTTCACAACAAAAACAAGCTGAGGGTGTTTTGTATTTTAATACCCCCACAAAAATTCGTGCCAATTGGGAAGTAGAAACAACATTAGAAATTAATAACTAAAACCCTTAATAATGAAAAAATTTATCTTTTTAACTTTCGCTTTTTTAACAGTTCAGTCTTTTGCTCAAATCCAA
>SYKJ01000070.1 GCA_005798205.1 Bacteroidota bacterium
CACAATTTTTTGATCCATCCAATATTGAGGATACATGTGCATGCTCATAACAACCTGACAAGCATTGTAATTTTCATAATTATTTCCTCGGTGAATTTTCCTAAGCAATTGATCACTTAGGGTATGAAATGGGACGATACGCCCGTCAAAGTCTTGCACAAGTAATTTTGCTAATTTTTGGGAATGTTCCTCTGAGACTACTCTAAATATTGCTTTGGTAGGTTTAGGATTAAATTCTTCATTCTTATGATCGTGATCATGACTTGAAGTATCTTGTCCGATGCCATACGAACAAAAAAAGTTTAAAAAACCAAAAAGTAATATTGCTGCACCAATTTTTTCTCTTTTAATCTTTAACTTTTTTAGTTTTTCATTGAGATCTCTGAATCTTCCTTTCGGTGCAAACAAAGAGAGAACCATTCCGATTGTCATTAGTAAATATCCAAAATAAGTTACATTTGTCCCGATTGCATCATGGTTAACACTAAGTCTTGTTCCCTCCTCATTTTCTGGAGTAGCTGGATCATCTAAATCATAAGAAGATTGAAAAAAGCGATAGCCTTCGTAATCCATAATATTATTCATAAAAACCCTCTGATTTCGCTCGTATTTATTTGCCGTATCTAGAATTGTTAGTTCACTTGCAAATGAAGATGGAGACTCGGATCCTGGGTATTTATCTAATTGAAAATCGCGGCATAAAATTGAAAAAGGAAGTTGTCTGCGAATACTCCCATATTCCAACTGAATACTAAGACCATTTAATTCAAAGCGTGTTGGAGTTGGAATTGCACCCATTCCACCTTCTAAGCGTTTTTGGATTTTAGAGTTTCCAGAATTGACTGAAACAGTTAAATAATCCGAGCCAACATTTTTCTTGCCTGAAGAAACGAGCATTTTTTTTGCATGCTTGATTTTCCTTTTGAATACAAACTGCTTGTCTCCAAGCTGGTACAATGTTGTTGTTTTAAAATTTACCCATTTATTGAGAGGAATTTCAGTAAACATTGAGTCGGTGGGACTTTGTCCGTTTTCTCTTGCTTTTTGCATTTCTGACATCGCCAAATAACGCAAAGGCAATAATGTTTTCACCTGAATAGAATCTCCAACTATACGTGTTTCGACTCCTGGAGTTGCTAATTCCTTCTCATATGATATTGGAATTTCACCAAGCATAAAAATATCATTTTCACACAAATAATTGGATTTCATTCCATCCGTAACAAGTTCCAATGCCGATTCCTTAAATTTACTATTGATAATAAATGAATCAATCATTTTTGACTGAAAATCAAGGTAAGAAATGGTAATTTTTTTATCTCCAAATTTATATTCATGCTTAAATTCATTGTTTGAAATTGATGACATATAGTGAAGTTCAACAAAGTTTTTAGTTTCGCCTGTTTTGAGATTTTGAACGCTGGTAAGTAAATGTGGATCAGAAGTAAAAATAAAATCAGAAGTCTTTCCTTCTTTCACAAGCATAAGGCCATCGAAACTATAAAATCGTGTGATGCCTGCACCAATAATGATAATTATAAAAGAAAGGTGGAAAGAAAGTAAGGCGATTTTTTCCCTTTCAAACATTCTATGCCTAAAAATATTTGAAATTAAGTTAAAACATAAATAAATTAAGAGCAACTCAAACCAGGTGGCATTGTAGATTAAAAGTTTAGCAGTTTGAATACCATGTATGGATTCAATAAATGTAGCTGCACCAATTACAGCCAAAAAAATAATTAAAGCCAAAGAGGCACTTCGTAACGAAAAAAAAACGGAAATGAATTTATTAAACATTAAATTTTTTACAAAAATAGGCAATGCCTTTCGAATAACACATCTTCAACATTAAACTTAATTATTTATGCTTTTGTTCATTTAAATTCGAATCTTATTAAAAGAAAAAAAACTCAAGAAAGTCATAGAGAAAATCATTTACTTAACTTTGTGTAACACACTGATGCGTTAAAATTTTAATTTGCTGAAAATGAAATCAATACTTATTCTTGGTGCAGGTATGTCAAGTTCAACGTTAATAAAATACCTCTTATCTAATGCAAAAGAATACGATTGGTTTGTGAGAGTTGTTGACCAAGACATCGAATTAGTAAAAAGTAAAATTAACAATCATGAGCGAGGGGAAGCCCTTTCATTTGACGCACTTGATTCGTCAGAGAGAAGAATAAGAATAAAAAAGTCTGATCTTGTTATTTCTATGTTGCCCGCAAGATATCATGTTGCCGTTGCGCAAGATTGCATTGATTTAAAAGTTAATCTAATCACTCCCTCATATATTTCGAAAGAAATGGAGAATTTAGATGATGCGGCAAAAAAAGCTGGAATTATCATAATGAATGAGATTGGAGTTGACCCCGGAATTGATCACATGAGTGCGATGAAAATCATTCATGATATTCAAAGAAAAAAAGGAGAATTACTTAGCTTTAAATCTTTTTGCGGTGGCTTAATTGCTCCGGCTTACGATACAAATCCATGGCATTATAAATTTACATGGAATCCTCGCAATGTTGTTCTTGCTGGTCAAGGTGGCTTGGCCTGTTTCATTGAAAAAAACGAATACAAATACTTACCATACAATCGTCTTTTTAAGAAAATTGATCGTATTAAAATTGAAAAATTTGGCGTTTTTGAAGGATATGCAAACAGAGATGCTTTGCGGTATAGAAAAACATATGGAATTGATACTATTCCGACAATTTATAGAGGAACATTGCGTAGACCAAATTTCTGTCAGGGCTGGGATGTTTTTATTGAATTGGGAATGACAGACGACCAAACCATAATGACAAATACGCATTTACTTACTCCTCGTACTTTTTTAAATGCATTTCTTCCTTATAAGTCTCGTATTTCTGTTGAGGAAAAGTTTAAATTATTTCTTCGTCCTGAAAGAGCCTATTTATTTGAGCAATTTGAGTGGTTGGGATTATTTAAATCTGACATTAACTTTGAACTCACTGAAGCATCACCAGCAAAATTATTAGAGGAGCTTTTAATAAAAAAATTAAGTTTAGAGGCTGGTGATAAGGATATGTTGGTAATGTATCACCAATTCAAATATGTTTTAAAGGGTAAAAAATACAAAGTTGAATCTTCTATGGTTAATTTAGGAATGGATCAGCAATTTACATCCATGTCTAATACCGTTGGTTTACCTGTTGCGATTGCTGCAAAAATGATTCTTAATGGAAGTTTGCAGGAAAAAGGTGTAACTTTACCTATAAAGAAAGAAGTCTATGAGCCAATTCTTAATGAGTTAAAAAATTATGGGATTGAATTCAATGAATCAGAAAAAATAATTAATTAAACAAAAGAAAAATGCAAAACGAAGAAAAACAAATGGATATTGAGTTAACGGAAGAAGTTGCCTTAGGAATATATTCAAACCTAGCTATCATTACTCATTCACCAGCTGAGGTAGTTTGTGATTTTGTTCAAATTATGCCAGGAATGCCAAAAGGAAAAGTACGTTCTCGCGTGATAATGACTCCTCAAAATGCAAAACGATTTTTACTAGCTTTAACTGAAAATATTCAAAAATACGAACAAAGTTTTGGTATGATTGAAGATCCGCAATCTGGAATGCCACCAATGAATTTTGGAACGCCAAGCACCATGGCTTAAGTAATTTAGAATGCTCTCAATTTGTATTCCTGTCTACAATGTTGATGTTACTAAATTGGTAACTGATTTGCTAAAGCAAACACAAGAAAGTAAGGAGCCAATTGAACTAATTATAATAGATGACGCATCTGATCTAAAAATTAAATCGATTAATCGATTGCTCTCGAATTTTTGTCAGATTATAGAATTGGAAACTAATGTAGGGCGCTCAAAAATTAGAAATCTTTTTGTAAAAGAGACGAAAAATCCCTACTTACTTTTTTTAGATTGCGATTCAGAAATAGTATCTCCAACGTTCATATCTTCGTATTTAGCGGAACTTAAATTACGAAAGCCAAATGTTCTTTTTGGCGGGAGTATTTATCAGGAAATCCAACCTGAAAAAGATAAAATTTTGCGTTGGAAGACAAGTAGGATAAGAGAAAGTAAAGCCCTCGAAGAACGAAATTCAAATTTTAACTCAGGATTTAAAACTAACAATTTTATAATTGAAAAAGCTTTACTGGAAAAGTATTCCTTCAATGAAAAATTGAAAGGTTACGGACATGAAGATACATTATTTGCATTTGAGTTATCACAATCTAAGATCCAAATTTATCAATGCAATAATCCAGTTCTTAATGCTCATTTGGATTCAAATGAAGAATATTTAAAAAAAACCGATGAGGCTATAAAAAATTTAGCTGAGGTTCTAAAAATCATTCATTACGATAGTGAATTCATAAAGCAAATACCCTTGTTAAAAAACTACTTTTTATTAAAAAATTCAAAGTTGTTAATCGTCTTAAAACCCTTTTTCTGGATGATAAAACCAAGTTTAAATCGCTTTCTGAAATCGGGCATCTTTTTTCTTTGGATGTTTGATTTATATAAATTAATTGGATTTACAAGACTACATGTCATCAAGTAATTTAATCAACTTTTGTTTTTCATTTTCCCAAGATTCAATTTTTGCAGCTTTCAGGCAATTTTCTTGCATCCTTTTTAGCTCTTTTGGATTGTCTCTGAGATAGGTTATTCCTGCGGCAATTGCTTGTGGTGTAACTGCGGTAACGGAAATTCCTATTTGATACTTTTGAATAAGAGAGGATATTTCTATCAATTGTGAGCTAATAATTGGCGTTCCTGCATGCATGTAGTCAAATAATTTATTCGGAAGTGCAAGTTCGTAGTTTTTGCTGAGAGGTTTATCAATTGCCAATCCGATATCGGCCAATTCTGTAAAGCCCATTAATTCCTTGTAAGGTCTTTTTGCAAAGAATTTAACTTTCCTTTCCAATCCCCCTTTACGAACAATACTTTTAGCCAATGGAATAACATCACCATCTCCAACGATTATCAAGGAAACATTCTCTAGCAAACTCATGGAAAGAATAGCTTCTTCGATTCCTCTTTCAATATTTAAACCACTTCCTTGAATGATTACAACGAAATTTTCTTCGGGAATGTCAATGTCCTTTTTTTGTAGGGTTGAGCTAAGGCTATAAAAGTAAGGCACATTTCTGACTACTGTTATTTTCTTATCGTAAAGTGATTGGTAAATATCAGCAATTGATTGATTTACGGTAATTATAAATTTTAATTTTGGAAAAATATACCGTTCAATTACTAACCATACATAGCGGACTCTTTTTCTTGCAATTAGTTCAGGAGTCTCAGTAAATAATTCATGTGAATCGTATATTAATTTTGTTCTTCGGGAAAATTTACTGCAACAATAATTTGCAAGCAATGTATCAAGATCATTAGAAAATAAAATATCTTTTTTTTGAAAGAGCAAAAAGAAAAACAGGCGCAAATTAAATTCCATATAGAAAAAAGGACCTTTCTGAAACACTAATTTAAACCTCTTACAGGGGTAATTTCTTGTTTCTAAGTTCACACTATCGGATTTAATTCGTCCAATAAGAAGGACCTCAAAACCATGCTCCAAAAGGGTTTTACAAGTTCTATCAATACGGTTGTCAGTCGATAAATCAGTAGTTGCAGAAACAATTATTTTTTTCATTGCTTAACTACAAAATTAATGAAATGACACTGACTAAGAAACAAGCAATATTTTTTGACCAAATTAATATCAATATTTTTTGAAAAAGACTTTGTCGTACAAAAAAGTTTCGTATATTTGCAATCCGAAATTGAAATCGGACTGTAAAAAAACGTTCTTTATTTAAGATACCATAACATTAGCCGATGTAGCTCAGTTGGCCAGAGCAGCTGATTTGTAATCAGCTGGTCGGGGGTTCGAATCCCTCCATCGGCTCATGAAGTTGGGGAGATACTCAAGCGGCCAAC
>SYKJ01000071.1 GCA_005798205.1 Bacteroidota bacterium
AATACCAATTATGATAATACAAAAACATGGAGTGGATCTCTGAATTACAATTATACTTTTTCAGGAAAAGCAATAGAACCATTCAAAAAATGGAAAGCTGTTGAAAAAAATAAATATTTAACCCTAGTAAAAGAATTCAATCTTTTTCTTTTGCCTAAAAATGTTTCTTTCAGCAATGAATACTCACGTATTTTCAATCAAAGACAAATTCGGAATAATCTAGTTCCTGATTACGAATTCAGCCCCGTTTATTTAAAAAGATATGATTTGACTAGAAACTACCAAATTGGATACGATTTAACAAAAAATATCAAAACTACCTTTTCTGCAGTTAACAAAGGATTATTTGAAGAGGGCAACCATGGAATAGACAGAAAGTTAGATCCTGAAGGATACAGAGAAATGCTTGATACAATTCGATCTCAAATAAATACCTTTGGAAAAACAATGGATTATACTCACAATTACTCCATTAGCTATACAATTCCGCTAGAAAAATTTCCATTAACCAATTGGATCAGTGCAAACACAAAATATACTGGAACTTTTAATTGGCAACGCGCTCCTTTAGGTCAAAGTAGTTTTGGAAATACAATTCAAAATAATCGAACAATCAATTTTACCGTCCAGGGTAATTTTATAAATCTTTATAATAAACATCCTTTTTTAAAGAGAGTTTTGAGTAGTGGATCAACGAGTAGAAACAATTTAAACCCCAAAAGTCCCAATGACAAAGGGGATAAAAAAGAAGGTGATAAAACCCCAGATGCAAAAATTGAGGAGTATAAGCCCGAGAAACCAGTTGATAAAATGACTCCCAAAGAACTTCGTAAACATGAGCGAAAAAAGAAACAATGGGAGAGAAAAAAGCGAAAAGAACTCAGATTGAAAGAACAAGAAAAAGAAAAAGTTCCTCTTGTTAAAGGAATGCTTGCTCGAATGGTTATGACTGTTAGAAATGTTTCTGGAACCTACGCTATCAATGACGGGACTTTATTGCCTGGCTTTAATCAGGAAACTAGAATCTTGGGAATGAATAGCGGCACGACAGATTTAGCAGGATTTATATTTGGAAAACAAGGATATGATCTTTTTGGAAGGGAAAATGGATACAATGTCGCAGATGTAGCAAGAAATAATAATTGGCTGGTGCAAAACGAAAACTTAAACACCCAATTTACTGCCACTCACTCAGCTAACTTAAATCTTAAGTCGACTCTAGAACCATTAAAAGATGTTGTTATTAATCTTAATGTGATTCGAAATTATAGTAATAACAGAAGTTCTTTTTATCGTTGGAACCCAAACGATGTAGAATTTCAAAATCAAAGTGAATTTTCAACTCAAAATCTAACTTACTCAACAATTACATTAAATTCTGCATTCACAAAATTAGGTCCAGAAAACTCCTCAACTGTATTTAATCAGCTTCTAGCAAACCAAAAATTAGTTTCAAATCTTATTGGTGGCCAAAACCCCAATTCAAGTTTACTGCCAAACGGTTATAATAATGGTTACTCAGAATCTCAACAAGACGTTGTGATTGGGGCTTTTTTAACTGCTTATTCAGGCAATAAAATTTCTGATAGAACTATTAATCCATTAAATAATATTCCGCTACCAAATTGGACTATCAATTACACAGGATTAACAAAATTTGAATTCACAAAAAAATTCTTAAAAAATTTTAAATTAAATCACGCTTATACTTCTACAATTACTGTTAGTGGCATGCAAACAAATCTTAATGCTACTCAAGATGCTAATGGTTTTGCAACTGCTCTTGATTTAAACAATAATTATATCTCAGGAACGCAAATACAAAATATTAAAATCAGTGAGAAATTCGGACCTTTGGTCGGATTTTTAGCAACATGGAATATTTTAGGTAAAAGTTTAACTACAAATTTTGAATATCGAACAGATCGGAATACAACGCTCTCTTTAAATAATAACCAAGTTACTGAAGTTTTAGGAAAAGATATTGTTGTTGGAACTGTCCTTACTTTTCCTAAATTAAAACTTCCATTTCAAGCCATTAAGAAAAATGATTTGATAGTCAACATAAATTTTACATTCAGAGATAATATTATCATTATTCGTAAGATTATTGAAAATACGAATCAAGCAACCCAAGGACAAAAAGTGATAAGTTTTAAACTAGATGCAAATTACAAGCTAACAGAAAACTTAAATGCTATTTTTTATTACGAACAACAAATAAACACTCCAAAAGTCCAAACTAGCTTTCCGACTGGAAATCTTAAAACCGGTATTACAATTCGATACGATCTCAATGGTTTAAAATGATAAAAATTAGATCTGCAATACCAGGAGACGAAAAAGCTATTTTTTTCTTGATTCAAGAACTTGCTCTTTATGAAAAAGCACCAGAGCAAGTAACGAATAGTTCAGCACAGCTAAAAATTGATCTATTTGAAACTGCCGTTTGTGAGGCTATTGTTGCAGAAAGAGATAAAGAAATTATTGGGTTTGCACTTTATTATACATCTTATTCCACCTGGAAAGGACTTAGTCTTTATCTTGAAGATTTTTATGTGAAAGCAAATCATCGTAAATGTGGTGTTGGCACCTTACTTTTTGACAAAGTAGTTGCCCTTGCAAAAGAAAAAAAAGTAAAAAGATTGGATTGGCAAGTTTTAGAATGGAATAAATTAGCCATCGATTTCTACGAAAAAAAGGGAGCCGAACTTAGCAACGAATGGACGAATGGTAGAATTTATTTTGATTAAAAATTCTAAGGTCTAAATACTTATCTTATAAATTAAAAAAATTGTTTTAATTGATCGATCAAAGATCAAATATTCGATAGGTCTCCAAAAATATTCGCTTAAAATTAGAATTCGTTCATCTTCAATAACTTAAAGAATAAAAAACACTTATATTTATATTAGTTAAAAGGATTAACAGAATTCTTCTTATGTAAATTATGTTGACGACTGTTTGGAGAGGCAGTTTTATTTCTAGTTTGATAATTTCAATAATTTAAGTCAACCCGATTAATTTTCATAAGAAGACTCTGTTTCCAAAAAAAGTAGCACCTAGACTTAAACGTCTAAATTTTATAGAAAGACTTCTGTTCACCACAGAAGTCTTTTTTATTTATAAAAGCACCAACTTCTTCGTAAAATATTCAATTTCATTGAGGTAATTTAAATAACGAAGTTGAATAAAATAAACTCCAGATTTAAAAGGTAATTCAAATGCATAATTTGAAGTGTTGTTAACTTCTTGTTCCATCAAACTATTACCGAGTGCGTCGAAAAGTGAAAAAGAGAAGCTATTAACATTACTGGGAACGGAAATTGTAGCAAATTCTGATTTATTAAGGGGATTAGGATAAAGAATAAAACCAGACGAGGGGGCAAGATTTAGAAATTGAGAGCGATCGAAATCAAAAAGAAATAAGCCGTTTTTTCTATCAGAAACAATAATTCGCTCACTTGTATAGAGCATATAAATACCCCATGCACCAAACATAGAAAATGTTTCTCCTGGCTCATCAACATAGGTGTCGAAAGCTGCAATTTCAATTGGAATTTCTGTTCTAAGGTCAAAAATCCTTAAGCCATCATTATAGTAAGCAACAAAAGCAAAATCATCGGTGATTTGAATATTGTGAGGAGTTTTAGGAAAACTCTTATCGCTCGATTCGAATAGTTTTTCCACTGTTAAAGAAAAATCTGGATTCAATTTGCATTTTTTAATTCTGAGTCCAGCATTTTCATCTGCAAAAACATAGGTCGAATTTGTTGGACTTAACCAACCTTGATGGTTGAAACCTTGGTCAGGATAAAAAGCAAGATTATTGAGGTACTGTGGTTGTTCTGCTTGCGAAAAATCATACATACGAATTCCTTCATCGCCACAATTTAAAATCGCTAAATTATCACGAACAAAAATATCGTGAACTTGAGTTATATCTGAAGGTCCTGACCAAACTAAACTAGGATTTATTGGATCTTCAAGAGAAAAAACACACATGGGAATTAACGATTGTTCTATGCCATTTAAAATTGGCTTAACTGAACATAAATAAAGTAATGCATTGGAGGTGTCAATAAAAAGATTATGTGTTTTTCCAAAAAAATTGTTTTGTAAATCTCTTACCAAATGAATAGAATCTGGCAGATAAGATAAATCCATTATTTGTAAACTACTAGAGCCTTCGTCGCCAACTGCATAAGCATATTGTCGGTATGTTTTATACTCCCGATGTATCGCTTGTGCGCTTATGAATCGCCCAGGAATAAAATCCAGAAAATCTAATTTGTTAGTATTTGTTAACTCAAAAAAATGCGCTCCTTCAGTGGAACCAAGAATAGCATATTCATTTCCATTTCTCTCAAAACCCCAGCAACTAGAATAGCGAACATTGTTGGAACTCGTTAGTATTGTATCTGAATTCCAAACATCTAAAAGCGTAATATTTTGAATATACTGGCCGAGTGCAGAAAAATTAATAAAACACAAAATAAATGGTAAAAACCTCATCTTATGGTTTGGCTTATTTATTTTTAAGTATCTACAAATCTTATCACAATATTAAACGAGGCAAAAAATTAAGTTTAAATATTGAATTTTGCTTTCACCTTATCTACAAAATCTAATTTTTCCCATGTAAATAACTCTACTTCTTTAGAAATTTCTGAGCCATCTGGAGATTTGAATTTCTTAGTGACTATTTCATTTTTTCTGCCCATGTGGCCATAAGCAGCTGTTTCTTGGTAGATAGGATTTCTTAATTTTAATCTTTGCTCTATAAAATACGGGCGCATATCAAAAATCTCACTAATCTTGATCGCAATCTCGCCATCACTAAGACCAATTTTTGCTGTTCCGTAAGTATCAACAAATAAACCACAAGGTTTAGCTACACCAATTGCATAAGAAACTTGTACCAAAATCTCGTCACACAAACCTGCAGCAACAACATTTTTGGCTATGTGCCGTGTAGCATATGCAGCAGATCGATCCACTTTTGATGGGTCTTTTCCTGAAAATGCTCCTCCGCCGTGTGCTCCTTTTCCACCATAGGTGTCAACAATAATTTTTCGACCGGTAAGTCCAGTGTCGCCATGTGGCCCACCAATTACAAATTTTCCCGTAGGATTTATGTGATAAGTTATCTCATTATTAAATAAGACTTGAAGTTCTGGTTTTAATTTAGCTTTTACTCGAGGCATAACTATTTCAATCATGTCTTTTTTTATTTTCGCCAACATTTTTGCTTCTTCATCAAAATCATCGTGCTGAGTAGAAACGACAATAGTATCGATACGTTGAGGGACATTATCGTCTGAATATTCAATAGTTACCTGAGACTTTGCATCTGGTCGTAAATACGGTATTAAAGAGCTTTCGTTATTGCGAATACTTGAAACTTCCTGTAAAATTTTATGTGCTAAATCCAATGCAAGGGGCATGTAATTATCTGTTTCTTTCGTTGCATAACCAAACATCATTCCTTGATCTCCAGCACCCTGATCCTCAGGATTAGTTCTTTCAACACCTTGATTTATATCCGATGATTGCTCATGAATTGCAGAAAAAATACCACAGGAATTTGCATCAAACATATACTCTGATTTTGTGTATCCAATACCACGAATTGTATCTCTTGCAATGGCTTGAACATCGAGGTACGATTTTGATTTTACCTCACCCGCCAAAACAACCTGCCCAGTTGTAACGAGCGTTTCGCAAGCTACTTTTGATGTTGGATCAAAAGCCATAAAATGATCTATTAATGCATCAGAAATTTGATCTGCAACTTTATCTGGATGTCCTTCGGAAACAGATTCAGAGGTAAAAAGATATGCCATTGTGCTAAATTTAAGTGATAAAGATACAAATATTCAATGGCTTGCTTTACAATTTTTATCCCTTAGGGAAAAAAGTTTCATTATGCTTTACCATTCGTCGCAGTAAAGGATTAGGCCGATAGCGATCTTCGCCATATTCATCAAACAAGTGTTGCAGTTGATTTAGTATATTTTCCAAGCCTATTTCATCTGCCCATGCCAATAAACCCTTAGGATAATTAACCCCTTTTGTCATTGCTAAATCGATGTCTTCTACTGAAGCGACTTGCATAAAAACTGCATCAATTGCTTCATTAATAAGTAAAGCCAAAATGCGAGAGAAAATTTGATTTCCAAGTTCTTCGTTTTTATTTGGAACTGGAAGAACTGCACCTTCGGAATAGTCATAGAAGCCTCTACCTGTTTTACGACCATAAAATCCTGCTTCTTTGTGTCTTTTTTGAGTAAATGAAGGCTTAAAGCGCGGATCATAATAAAAAGCAGTAAAGACCGATTCAGTAACTGAATAATTCACATCATTACCGATGTAATCCATCAAAGTAAAAGGCCCCATTTTGAACCCACCGAAATGTGTCATCGCCCAATCAATCGTTGCAAAGTCTGCAATTCCCTCCTCATATATTCGCAAAGCTTCACCGTAAAATGGTCGAGCAACACGATTCACAATAAATCCTGGCGTGTCTTTACAAACTACAACAGTTTTTCCCCAGTTTTTAATTAATTCGACAGTTGAATTCACTATTTCCGCACTCGTTTGAACTGCAGGAATAATTTCCACTAAAGGCATTATTGGAGCAGGATTAAAGAAATGAATTCCTATTATCCGATTTGGGTTTTTCAAAACTGAACCAATTGAAGCGATGGATAAAGAAGATGTATTGCTAGCTAGAATACAATCTTGGGAAACAATTTCTTCAATGGATTTGAAAACTGTATGTTTAACAGATAAATCCTCTATAATAGCTTCTATTATCAGGTTACAGGGCGCAAAAGAATGAAGGTCAGCAGAGTACGTAATTCGTTGTTCTATCTCTAATTTATCAGAGCTGCTAATTTTTTCTTTTTCAATTAATTTAGTTAAAATTGCTGAAAGATTTGATTTTGCTTTCTCTAATTGACTAGGATTTACATCAACTAAAAAAACATGGCAGCCTTTCTGAGCTGCAACTTGTGCAATACCAACGCCCATTGTACCTGCTCCTAAAACTCCAATAATTCGCTTCATCTTAGTTTATTTACCTTTAAATTGAGGTGTTCTTTTCTGTAAAAATGCATTCACTCCCTCAGCAAAATCATCTGTTTGTCCTGCTGCTGTTTGTAGTTTTTCCTCCAACTCTAGTTGGTCTTCCAATGAGTTAAAAAGACCAAGATTTACTGCCTTTTTTGTTAAACCAAGACCTTTTGTTGGCATTGTGGCAAGTTGCTCAGAAAAACGCGTAATCTCATTTGAAAAATCGTCGTCATCTACAACTTTATAAATCATATTTAATTTTTCTGCTTCCTCAGCTGAAACTTTATCTCCTGTCATCATCAAAGCAAGTGCTTTTTGGATACCAATTAAACGAGGTAAAAAAAATGTTCCTCCAGAATCAGGAATTAAGCCAATTTTTGAAAATGCCTGAATAAATGAAGCAGATTTTTTTGCAAAAATAATATCACAAGCCAACGCTATGTTTGCTCCTGCTCCTGCAGCAACTCCGTTCACAGCGGCAATGACAGGCTTTTCAAGCTCCCGTATTTTTAAAATAATTGGATTGTAATGATCTCTGACAATCGTTTGTAAATCTGGGCCCTCAGTATCTGTTGCCTCAGCTAAATCTTGACCCGCAGAGAAAGCTTTCCCTTCTCCCGTTAAAACAATAACCCGAACATTCTCATCTTCTGCACATGCGTCTAGAGCAGCTTGTAACTGAAAAGCCATCGTTTGATTGAAAGAATTATAAACGTTCGGTCTATTTAAGGTTAATGTACAAACTCCGTTGCTATCTGCTCTTACTATTTCCATACCACTATTTTATGTTACAAAAGTAAAAAGGTCTATCCAATTGGAAGCTAATTCTTTGAATAAATATCGTTCATTTTTCGTACACGCTCAAAAATGGTTTTCCTCAGAGAAGTAGGTGAAACAATTTCTATTTCACCTCCATAACTCAAAAGCGTGCGTATGAATTCCTCTGAAACTAAAATTGTAAGTTCAAAAGTTGTTTGATCTTGACTTTCTGAAATAACTTTTTGTGATGCATGAAAAGGCTGAGAGGCAATGTATTTAGCAGCAATACTATTTGCATTAATAGTAATTTTTTCAGCTTTCCCTTGATAAGTTGTAATTCCAATTGTGTCTTGAAAATAGGAGTCTGAGTTAAAACTAGGAGGCGATTCAGCTTCGTCCTCTAAAATAATAGGATCTTGCATGCGATCTAAGGCATAGGTAACAATGTCTTTCTTTGCCTTATCATATGATATTAAATACCATCTATTTCTGTATTCTTTTAATAAAAGTGGTGATACCTTGCGAGGTTTTTCAACGCCCTTAATAAAACTTGCATAAGTAAACCAAATCATTTTTTTTGTGCGGATTCCCTCTAAGATTATCGGTAAAAATTCGTTACCTCCAACAGAAAAAACAGATTCAAATTGAACATAGCGATTGATCTCATCATCGTCGGGATTTCCTCCAATGGACACGCGATCTACTATTTTATCTATTGCATTACCAAATTGTTGGAAAAAAGGTACTTCACGAAATTGCTGCAGTGTATTGACAGCAAATTTTATCGAACTCAGTTCATCTTCTGTTAATGGAATATCATTGATGCTAAAATTCGGGTCGTCATAGCAATAACCATTGTTTATTTTGCTATATTTTATTGGCGCGTCGTGTTCTATTTTCATCGAAAACATATCTTTTTCGATTGTAGAGTCACATATATTTTCTCCGTAGTTTGATCCATAAAGAGCTTCCTCACAGGCTTCTCTTAAATCTTGTTTTGATGGGAAGGGCTTGTATTTATTTCGTAACATTCTATCAATAATGCGATAACGAATAAGTGCATTTTTGATATGGGGCATCTTATTTACCTAAAACTTTTTTTTGAAAACCAAATAATTCGAAAAACTTGATTGCTTTTACAACTTGGTAAGGTACATCATCTTCCCAACTTACCCCTCCAGATTTTATTTTACTTAGAACATCATCCGACATAATATGAAGAAAGTTTTGGTCGTATTCTAAAATTGGAGCAATCTTGTCATTATCCATCATGTAATTCAAGAGGCCTTTTAGATTCGCAGGTATTTTCATATTTTTGATATCGTACAAACTCCCATCTTCAACATTAATTGCTGGATAAACAAAGAGTTTCACTTTGTGACCAAAGCCACGACCAAATGCTTCAAAAAGACCGCCATCAAGGTTATCGTAATAACGTTCATCAAAAATAGCCTGTAAATTATATACGCCTAAAATCAGGCCCATCAACTTTCCTTTGGAAATTGCAGAAAGATATTCGAGCATTTTATAGTGCTTCAAATAATTTGAAATCATGACTGTATAACCTAATGAACTTAATAGGTCTGCACGGTCAACGAAATCTTTATCCGATATTTTGCCATCAGCTGTTAAGTCTTTTAATGTCAATTCTAAGACCAATTCAACATTCTCTTCTTTTACACTTTGCTCTTTTAAAAATGCTATTCTGCCTTTTTCAATCATGTCGATGTGTACTTTTGTCACAGGGCGAAAACGACCTCGCGTTAGCAAAATATTTTTCTTGTACAAAGCAGTTGAGGGTTGCAAGACATTTTTTGACAAGTCGAACATTGTTGCATCTGTTATTCCTCTTCTGACTAAGTTAAGTGCCAAAATTCGATTATCCACATTTTCAAAATCTGGGCCGGAAACCCTGAGCATATCAATTTCCATTCGTTCTCTTGGAAGACGATGAACCAAAGAATTCAAGAAAGCATCGATGCCCTCTTCATAAAAAAAACTCGTATAGATTAAATTGACACCTAAAATTCCTAGCGCATCTTGTTGGGCTTTGTGACTATTATCATGCATCCGAATGTGCAAAATAATATCATTGATTGGACCGCCCAAACGCATTTGGAAACGAATGCCAACCCAACCTTGACCTTGATTAGTTTTATGGTAATTTAGAGACTCTACTGTGTTACAAAAAGCGAAAAATCGGGCTTCTTTTTTTTTATTTGGCAAGATTTCACTTATGTGATTGAACTCTGTTTCTAGCATTGTGACAAGGCGTTCTTCACATACATATCGAGCAGCAGGTCCATATAAAGAATCGGAAACTTTCATGTCATATGCTGACTGTGTGAAAGCAATTGTGCCCGAGCTTCCTCCAGCTTTAAAAAAATTTGCGGCAACCTCTTGTCCTGCACCAATTTCGGCAAAACAACCATAAATATCAGGTTTTAAGTTGATTTTTAAGGCTTTGTCTTCTGTGGTGAGTCGAGTTTCCTCCATAAGTACTTAATGTGGATCCGAGAATTTTGGATTATTGATAAAATTATAATCCGTCAATGTTAACAAAAATTTCTTTAATAGTAATTTTTCTTGTGCGTCTAATTGAACTCCCCCTTGGCTAGCATATTCGATGAGTGGATCAATTGTAGGACTCATGTGAATGCCGCTAGAATAAAACTCAATAACCTCATCTAAATTAGCAAACCTACCATCGTGCATGTAAGGAGCGGTAAGTGCAATATTTCGAAGAGTAGGAACCTTAAATTTATAATTATCATTTGCGTTATTCGTAACACTAGCTCTACCTAAATCGTTTATTGAAGAAGCCAATAATCCGTTATTACTGAATTTTTTCACACGCATTAGAGGTCCATTATGACAATGGAAGCAATCTGCACCGTTCAAACTTTTAAATAAATCGTAACCTGCCCATTCTTCGTTGTCGATGGATTGAAAAATAGCTTGTTCATTTGAGTTGAGAGAAAGACTATTTTCATATTTATACATTACATCAAATTTGGACTCACCAGAAATCATTGTTCTCACAAATTGTGCAATAGCTTTGGCAATCTTTATAGAATCAATTCCTTCCTCTCCAAAAGCTCTAAAAAAGCGATTGCGATAGGTAACATCTAAATTTAGTTTTTCAGCCGTTGCTTTCCAAGATTGATGCATCTCAATAGGATTTGGAACAGGTTCTAAAATTTGGGCCTCTAAACTTGACTCTCTACCATCCCAGAAGAAAAAATCTTCCCAACCAAGATTAATTAATGCCATCGAATGGCGCGTTCCTTGAATGCCATCAATTCCTGTTGAGAAAACATTTGGATCGGAAAAAGAACCTGTTGGCATATGACAACTTGCACAATTCATTGTGTTGTCGCCACTCAGTTTTTTTTCATAAAAGAGAAAACGGCCAAGCTCAACTCCTTCAACAGTCAAGGGATTGTCCTCAGGAATCAGCATATCGGGAAAATGAGACGGTATTTCTAAAAAGTAGGGACTTGCCTTGAAATCATTTTTATCTTTTCTGCAAGAAATGAAAATCAAACTAGGTATTAAAAAAATAAAAAATGGTTTCATCAATTTGGTTGAAATGCTTGTTTAAAATTCTGCAAAACAATCATTGAAAGTGCTTCTTGTCCAGCACCAGAATGAGTCAGGAAGTTTGTTTTCAAATCAATAGGCTGTGTCGGATTTTGAAGAAATGAAAGTAAGTCCAATTTAAAAGGAAGAACATATTCATTTGCTGATGGATTTTGCCAAGATAAATTTGTAAATGAAAAGTCATTTATATAGGAATCTGTGCCAATGTGAAAGCTAAAATTGTGGTTTAAGGATAAATTGCCATCAGAAATTGTATCTACTTTTCCTTCAATACTAAAGAAGATATAACCTGTATTCCATCCCCAATGCATGGTTCCGGCATTACTTATATTTAAAGGACTTTCATTTGGAAAGGTAGAAGGATCCAAATGATTGATAGCTTCATTAACGCCCAAGAATCCTTGTAAAGAAGAAAATTTTGTCGGATCGCCAATGACTCTGGTAGCAAGTTCGCCATTTTCGCGGAAATCAAAAAGAGCCGCATCGGTTAAAATTGTTGATCCATTTTTTACACCAGTCATATAAAATTTTAAATCTGTAAATTTTACCTGATAACCCTCTGGAGTGGTGTAAATAGAATCGAGAAATAAGTTATCTTGACCAAATTTTGGCGTAATACTAACATTAAGATAATTGTCTACTATTGGTGGTTCAGGTTTCTTCTTTTTGCAAGAAACAATGAAAATTGATAAAAGAATTAAAATATAAAGTCGAAACATATAACAAAATTAAAGTAAAAAGATCATTATTCATTACATTTAACAAATTAAAAAAGAAGTTGTTTTCTATGCAAAAAATAGACCGTGAGAAATTTCCTTTATCCATTTTAAATGCTTCGGCAGGAAGTGGAAAAACACACCAGCTAGTTTTAGAATACTTAAGTATTTTGCTTGCTGACAATCATTCAAAACAAAAGTATAAGTCTATCGTGGCAATGACTTTTACTAACAAAGCGGCGCTCGAAATGAAAACACGCATCATTGATACATTAGATGGGATTGTCCATTATGATGGAAGTCAAGAAAAGATAAAGTCAATGATTGATTCCTTGATGGTTAATTGCAACATAAATCTAGTTACCTTAAAATCAAGATGTCAAAAATCGTTGGGGGAAATTTTACACGGATACGAAGATTTCCATGTTTCAACAATTGACAAATTCAATCTTCGGCTTATCCGTTCTTTTAGTCGTGATTTAGATATCCCCAGTGATTTTGAAGTTATCTTAAATGAAAAACAGATTATTGAAGATGTGGTGGAAATTTTAATGAATAATCTTGGGCAAGAGGGATCAGAAAAATTAACAAAATTAATGACTTCTTATGCAAAGTCAAATTTAGAGGAGGGTGAAAGCTGGAATTTCAAGAGAAGATTAGTGGAGTTTTCTATGATTTTAAGTTCTGAACGCAACCAAGGAAATGTAGCAAAACTTATGGAGCTTGAGCTTTCAGATAACAGTTACCATGAGTTGAAAACTGAAATTGACATGCTTGAAAGATCATTTGTATTAAATGCAAATGAAACCGTCGAATTTTTTCATTCTTTCAATATAACTGTGGATTCAATACCTGGAGGAAAAAATAGCTACAACAACATTGTTCAACTCTACAATTTAAGCAAATTCCCAAATAGCAAAAAAAACAATCAGCTTTTTAACGATACCATTCTCAAACAATGCCATGAGCCAACAGGAAAAAAACCAATGCCACTAGCGTTGAGAGAGAAGTTACTTGAGTTAAATGAACTATTCTTGACTTTAGAGCCACAGGTTCTTTTGCTTAAAAAATACCGATCTAATTTTTTTAATATGGCCTTGCTGCAATTTATTGCTGAGGCACTTAAAGACTTGAAAACTAGCGAGCAGATTATTAGAATTTCTGAATTCAATAAATTAATCGGCTCTCTTGTCCAAGAAGAAGATGCACCCTATATCTACGAACGT
>SYKJ01000072.1 GCA_005798205.1 Bacteroidota bacterium
TCGAAAACAACTTTTCCATCGACTATTTTTTTTTCTATTTCAACATTGCCTAATTTGGGCAAGTTTCTTTTTGAATCGCAAGAATATAAAATAAGGAGAACAAAAAATAAGAGATAATTTCTCATGCTTTATTTTTTGTCTTTATCATACTGTTTTTGCAAAAGCGCTAAATGTTCGCGCATTCTTCTAATTAATCCCTCTTTATTTCCTTGAAGAACCATTCTTAAATGTTGTTCTTTATCTAAAAGTAATATCAATTCTTGAAAGCTCTCTCCACCATAATATTGTTCTCCCTTTTGCAATAAACTTTGGCCATTTTCTGTAAAATCATAAATTTTGCGGGCATCTCCCGTAGCGATAATCCATATATTCGGATCATACCCTTCAACATGGTCTTTTAGGGCATCTTTTATTGTGTTTATCTCTTTTTCTTGCAATGGATTTCCGATACCATCTGTTGCAAAAGAAATAATTCGAACTTGTTTTAACTTCTTATGTTTATTTTTCCGAATGTGTTGATACAGCATCTGATTGATGTGCCAAAAAGATACTGCGCAACTATCAGGACAAGAAGTTTGAAGTGTTGTAATGAGTAAGATATCCCCTTGAAAGTCACTAAATTTCGTGTTTTTTATATTTTCTCCTGAATGATTTTTGAAAGCTAGGTCTTTAACTGCTCCAAAATCATTTAGCACTTTAAAGTTATGCTTACAACCGCGCGTAGCAATAAATATTAGAAATAAGGCAGGTAAAAAAAGAATTAGAAGTGCAAGAAGAGACTTTTTTTTTGAAGAAATTCGTTCTTTGAAAGCCATGTGTTCTTATGCGCCTCCGTAAGTTGCCCAAGATTCGCCTACTGCTAATGCTTCCCAAAGTGCAATAAATATCAGATAGAGAACAAATAAAAAATAGGGAATCAATATCATATAACGCAATGCTTTTTTCTCATCTCCTAAATGCATAAAAACCATAACAATGTAACTCGCTTTAAAAATTGTTAAAATGATAAATCCCCATTTAACAAACGGCCAAATCGATGCACTTTGTTTTATGAAAGCTCCAGTAACCACCTCAACAGCAGTAATTATTGTTAAAAGGATGGTAACCATCCAGATTTTCTTTCGAATTTCTTTTCCTTTTTCTTCAGAGTGATGAGCGTGAAGCGAATATTCTATTAAATCATCTCTTTCCATGAGTGTGTGTTTATGTTAAACCAAATAAAAGAAGGTAAATACAAATACCCAAACTAAATCTACAAAGTGCCAATATAATCCAGTTTTTTCTACCATTTCATAATGACCTCTTTTGTGGTATTTTCCGGAAATTACTCCGAGTAAAATAATGATATTTATGATTACCCCAGAAAATACGTGAAAGCCATGGAATCCAGTTATAAAGAAAAAGAATTGACCGTATTGTTGTGGGCCGTATTCATTTTGCTGTAAGTTGGCACCGTACGTCACTCGGTTTTTTTCTCCTGCATAAATCACATCGTAATATGTTTTTTCGGCTGCTTTTCCTGTGATAGGCGTATCTCCAATTTTGTTTTTTGAACCATCTCGCTTAATAATCAATTTTAGTTCGTGATCAGCTTGTTTATTAATTTTAGCAAGAGAACCATCGTGCAGTCGAATTGTAGCATCTTTAATTTTACCGTTTGCAGCGCCATGTTGAAATTCGTGTAATAAATCGGTTTTTATAATAGCCCCTTTTTTATGGTGCCTACCTGCTTCAATAACCTTAAAATTATCAATTTCACCAAAGTGACCTTTAACAATTGCTTGAGATCCGTCTGCTAATTCTATTTTTCCAAATTCTGATCCATGAATGAAGTGGCTCCACTCCCAAGCTTGCGAACCAACAAAGAAAAAGCCTCCAATGATTGTCGCAATAAGCCATTTGACAACTCCTTTTTGATTCATGCGATGTCCAGATTCTACCGCTAAAACCATCGTTACAGAGGATACAATAAGAATGAATGTCATTAAAGCAACGTAAAGCAAGGGATAGCCATGACCAAGAAAAGGCATTGAATTAAATGTTTCTTCTCCAATAGGCCAAGCATCTTGTGCATCGTGACGCGAAAATCCATAGGCGATTAGAAGTCCTCCGAAAGTCAGAGCGTCAGATACAAGAAAGAACCACATCATTAACTTTCCATAACTGGTTTGAAATGGAGATTCTTTTCCTCCCCAAAGAGTTTTGGAGTCAAGTTGGGTTGTATTCTCTGACATTGTTTTTTTTTGTGCGAAATTAATGAATATAAATCAAAAACAAGAGCAAATATATCCACAAAATACCTAAAAAATGCCAAAAAATTGCTGCAAGTCTCAGAGATAAATTATTTTCTGAAGAAAATCTTCCTGAAAATGAATGAATTGTAACTCTTCCTAGAAAAAGAATCGCTACTAAAATGTGCAGTAGGTGTATGAAACTTAATATAAACAAAAAGGAAGATGCTGCATCAGCCGACTCGGTTGCTTTGATTTGTAAATATGGTTTTAATATTTTACCGTTGTATTTCAAAGTACGATTTTCGTATTGTAATTCTTTCCCTTTGAAATACAATTGGAAGTCTTTTCCAAATTCTCCGCGCACAAAAAAGTCTCCTCTTTTGTCCTTCACATTTTGAGCTAGATAACTAAGGCGCAATTCGTCTAAAAAATCAAACTTTGTACTGTCATTTTTATAAAGTAAGTTGTTTTTGATTGTTACAAGATTATCGTCTAGATACAACTGAAAATTATTTGAACTATTTTTTATTTTCAATGACTTTTCTCTCGAAACTTTTTCAAATTGTGACATGAAATCTTGGTATTCTTTCATATTCTCTTCAGAAAGCTTTTTACCGTTCCAAGAAAATGTGTTACCATCAACCTCTATGAATTTTTCTTTGTATTTCACCTCAAAATAGTCGCCGTATTTGCCATCTGAAACAATAAGGTGGTTGTTTACAGGGTGTATTCCTCCGTCAATTAATTGATTGTAACCCTGGAATTGGAAAAATATAAATGCAAAGCCCAACAAGAGAGTAAAAGCCATAAGACTTTTTAAATTTCCTTGATTGTTCTTTTTAGCAGCGGAAATAGCAAGAATGAAGGTCAAGCTACTTAATAAAATGCATGAAGTACTTAACCAAAAACCAAGTGGGAGCGGATATTTTAACCAAAAAGAATCTCCCATCATAACGATGTAAGCTGATGTAAAACCAGCGAATAACATTATTATGCTGAAAATCCCCACATAAATAAGGTTTTTCTTCATTTTTTCATGAACAATTGGGTCCATTTCTTTTGTGTAATTCATTTTTTTTATTTTGGAATCATTGCTTCTACGCGGTCAAAAACATAGACGAATTGTATTATTGGAAGATAAACAAATGAGGCGAACATAAGTTTACGAGCAGCATCAGTTTCGCAGTTAACAAACAAGCGATGAGCATAAAGGAAGAAAAGAACGCCTAAAGTTGTAGCGACATATAGTGTTAAATTTCCTGTCCAACCTAAGAGCCAAGGAACCAAACTAAAAGGAATTAAGGCTAAAGAATATGCCATTATTTGAAAAGCTGATGCTTTTGATCTACCGGATTTTGATGGAAGAAGAGAAAATCCTGCAAGTTTGTAATCATCGTGCAAAACCCAAGCAATTGCCCAAAAATGAGGAAATTGCCATGTAAATTGTACGAAAAATAAAATTCCTGGAAGAAAACCAAAATGATCAGTTGCTGCAATGGCCCCCAAGAATGGCGGAATTGCTCCAGGAAAAGCACCAACTAAAACTGCCCATGGACTTACTTGTTTCATGGGTGTATAAATAAAAACATAGCTAACAAAAGCTAAAAGTCCCAATGAAGCGCTTTGCCAATTAATTAAAAAGAGCAAGAATGTCCCTATTAAAAGTGATAAGCTACAAACGAGATAAGCTTCTTTTAAACTCATCCAGCCTTTTGGAAGTGGTCTGTTTGAAGTGCGCTTCATTAAAGCGTCTAAATCTCTTTCCCATATTTGATTTGCTCCATTAGCTGCAGCTGTTACAAAAGTGCCACCCAAAAGAAGATAAAAGATTTCTAAAATAGTATCTCCACCGGCAAATAAATAACCTGAAAGTGCTGAAAGAATCACTAAAAATGATAGTCGAAACTTCGTAAAAATGAAGTAAATTTTGAATAGTGAAGGCTTAGAATCTGTATTTTCGGTCATTCGGCACAAAATTACAAATTAAAACAAAGTCTATAGTTCTATTCTTTTCCATTTTTAAAAACTATAATTCCCTCAAATAACTAACTTTGGTAAATATTAACTTATTAATCGAGCTATGGCGCTTATAAAAGCCTGCAAAGGCATTTTGCCTCAATTTGGGGAAGATTGTTACTTAGCGGAAAATGCTACAATTGTCGGTGATGTTATAATGGGTGATTTTTGTTCAGTTTGGTTTAATGCCGTAATTCGTGGCGATGTAAATTCCATTCGGATAGGAAATAAAGTAAATATTCAAGATGGGGCTGTGTTGCATTGCACTTTCGAAAAAACAAAGCTTGTTTTAGGAAATCATGTTTCAGTTGGGCACAATGCACTCGTTCATGGCTGCACGATAGAAGACAATGTTTTAATTGGAATGGGGGCAATAGTTATGGACAATTGTATTATCGAATCGAATTGCATTATCGCAGCCGGCGCAGTACTTTTAGAAAATACGCATGTAGAATCGTGGAGTATTTACGCTGGAGTCCCGGCAAAAAAAGTTAAGTCACTCTCACCAGAGTTATTTGAAGGTGAAGTACAGAGAATAGCATCTAATTATGTTCTGTATTCGAGTTGGTTTAAAGAGTAATCTGAATGTATAAGGGTTCTACAAACATTTAAAAAAATGAAGCACTATTTATTAATTTTCTTACAGATTTTTATAATTGGTTTTTTTGCAAATTCCCAAACAACGATTGGACTTATACAACACAACGAGGGAACGCTCGATGATGGCTATGTTCTTTTTGCGCCACAGACAAGCTCTACTACCTATTTAATTGATAAATGCGGGAAAAAAGTTAAAACTTGGGAGAGCACTTACAGACCAGGATTATCTTGCTATCTTCTTGAAGATGGCTCACTTTTACGCACAGGCGTTGTTGCAAGTCCAACTTTTGCAAGTGGAGGACATGGCGGAGTAATCCAAAAATTTGATTGGGATGGGAATTTAACATGGACTTATTTCATTTCAGATGCTATAAATTGGCAACACCACGACATCAAAGCATTGCCAAATGGAAATGTATTGGCAATTGCCTGGGAAAGTAAAACAAATACTCAAGCAATTGCTAATGGAAGGAATCCGCAATTAGTGCCTTCGACCGTTTGGAGTGAACAAATTTTGGAAATTCAGCCAACGAGCGCAACAGAAGGAACTGTTGTTTGGGAATGGCATTTATGGGATCATTTAATTCAAGATTTTGATAACACAAAACCGAATTTTGGAGTTGTGAGTAATAATCCGCAATTAATGAATATAAATTTCAATGCCTCTGCTACAAATTCTGACTGGATTCACCTAAATTCAATAGATTACAACAGTACCTTAGATCAAATTCTATTGAGTTCTCGAACACTTGATGAAATTTGGATAATTGACCATAGCACTACCTCAGAAGAGGCAGCAAGTCACACTGGCGGAAATGGTGGTAAAGGTGGTGATTTATTATACCGTTGGGGAAATTCTTTAACTTACAATATAGCAACAAATACGCAATTCTATGGTCAACATAATGCCCAATGGATCAAAGAAGGTTTACCATATGAAAACCAAATAATGGTATTTAATAATGGAAATGGAAGACCTGGCGGAAATTACTCTACCATAGAAATTATCAATCCACCACTAAATGGATATAATTACAACGCTAGTTTACCCTATTTGCCAGAAGCACCGTCATGGATTTACAACGCTGGAAATCCTAATAATTTTTATGCCGCTCTCACTTCAGGATGCCAACAACTTTCAAATGGGAATGTCTTGTTCTGCCAAGGACCTAAAGGAACATTTAGAGAAATTACAAATAGTGGTACTACCATTTGGGTTTACATAAATCCAGTCACCGCAAACGGAATTTTAGATCAAGGCGCAGTAGTTGCAGGGAATTCTGTCTTTAGATGCACTTTTTATCCAAGTAATTTTCCAGGTTTTAACAATCAAATTCTAACTCCTTCAACGATTATAGAAAATGTTAACTCGGTTTCTAATACGTGTATTTTATCTTTGAGTAATGAAAATTTAAGTATGGATGCAAGCTCTCTTTTGGTTTATCCAAATCCCGCTAAAGAATCCTTGAAAATTGAAATTTTAAACCAAAATACGGAAAAAATAGATGTTAAAATCACAGATTTATTAGGAAAAATTGTTCAGTCTGAAACATTAATAAAAGAAAATGGTGTTTTTGATTTAATCCCTAATAAATTATTAAATGGTTATTACACACTAACTATTTCCTCCAATCATTCTGTTTATCAGAAAAAAATCCTAATTTCAAATTAGAATAAGTTTTCCTTAGGGTAAAATAGTTAAAAGAAGTTCATGAAGTATTCCATGTTTCTTATTTCCTTTCTTTGTCTAATGCACGTAACAGCTCAAAAAAGCACAATTAACCTAACGGTCACAATAACGAATCTGAAAAATACAAAAGGAGAAATAGAAGTCGGGCTGTATAAAAATGCAGAAAATTTTGCTAATCCTAAGCTTACTTTTAAAAAAATACGCGCCAAAGTAACAGGAGATGAAATGAGTGTTGTATTTCATAAATTAGAGGAAGGGCTTTACGGCATTTGTATTTTTCACGATGAAAATAACAACTCTATCTGCGACCGCAATTTTTTTGGTTTTCCCACAGAAACTTATGGGTTTTCGAATAATGCAAGGCCAATATTTTCTGCGCCCTCTTTTGATCGCTGCAAAATAAAATTGGAAAAAGAGACAAAAATTTCAATTAAATGTATTTTGTAATATTAAGTTCAAGTTAAAAAAATCACTCTATAAAATTTTAATGCCCTGCCCACCAATAAATGAAGATTGCAAAATGTTCGCTATCTTCGTATTTCAAAATTTTTGAATATGAAGTATGATCGCATAGATTCAAGTTTGTACCTTGCTAACAGAAAAAAATTCAGCGAAAAAATGGCTAAAGACACGGTGGCTGTTTTTAATTCAAACGACATTTATCCGATAAGTGCTGATAGCACAATGCCTTTTCAACAACACCGAGATATCTTATACTTGTCTGGAGTTGATCAAGAAGAATCTATTTTAGTACTTTTTCCAAATGCAAGTAATCCGGCTCATAGGGAAATTTTATTTTTAAAAGAAACAAGTGAACTTATTGCAATTTGGGAAGGAGAAAAACTCACAAAAGAAACCGCATTTTATACTTCAGGAATTAAAACAGTCTATTGGCTAGCACAGTTTCCAACGATTTTTAAGCAAATCATGTCGGAAGCAGAAGGAATTTATCTTAACACCAATGAACATCTTCGTGCTAACACAGAAGTTCAAACGCGAGAAGATCGATTTATTTCTGAAGTTAGAAAAGATTACCCCGCACATACAGTTTTTAAATCAGCACCAATTCTTCATAAAATTCGCTCTGTAAAGGATGCAATTGAAATTGAGTTAATGCAAAAGGCATGTAAAATTACTGAGTCAAGTTTTTTACGCTTATTGAAATTTATAAAACCTGGAGTTTGGGAATATGAAATAGAAGCTGAATTAGCGCATGAATTTTTACGAAATCGCTCGAAGGGTTTTGCATATACGCCAATTATTGCCTCTGGAAAAAATGCCTGTGTTTTACATTATATTGAAAACAACCAGCTCTGCAAAGATGGAGATGTTATTTTATTAGATGTTGGAGCAGAATATGCAAATTATTCCTCAGATTTAACTCGTTGCGTTCCTGTAAATGGAAGATTTACTGCACGACAAAAAGCAGTTTACAATGCAGTTCTTCATGTTAAAACCAATGCAGAAAAATTATTAGTTCCCGGAACAATCATGGCTGAATACCACAAGCAAGTTGGGCATTTAATGGAAGAACAATTGGTAAACTTGGGCTTGATTTCTATGGATGATATAAAAAATCAA
>SYKJ01000073.1 GCA_005798205.1 Bacteroidota bacterium
ATGTTGAAGATAATAGCAACTGCGGGAAGTGATTTTACTCCAAATAATAAAGCAGAGTACAGCAATTCTAATTATATCTTATTAACCTATATTCTAGAAAAAATTTACAGCAAAACGTACGAGGAACTACTGCAATCTAGTATCACTCAACCTTTAGGATTAAAAAATACTTATTTTGGAACCAAGCTCAATCCAGAAAACAAAGAATGTTTTTCCTATCAGTATACCGGAAAATTGGAGAAAGAGAAAGAAACTCATTCGTCTATTTCACTTGGTGCTGGGGGAGTTGTTTCAACTCCAGAGGATCTTCTTTCTTTTATTTCAAATTTATTTGATGGAAAAATAATTAGTAGTCAAAGTTTAGAGCAAATGAAAACTTTGCAAGATGGATTTGGAATGGGTATTTTTTCCGTGCCATTTTACAATGAATTAGGATTTGGACATAATGGTGGTATTGACGGATTTAGTTCATTTCTTTACACCTTTCCGGACAATAAAATATCAATTGCTTTGACATCAAACGGATCACGATTTAGTATTAACGATATTGCGATTGCAGCAATGAGTGCTAATTCTAATCTCCCAATAAAACTTCCATCTTTTTATGCTATTGAATTAACCTCAACAGATTTAAATAAATACCTCGGCACTTATTCAAATGCAGAAATGCCAATTAAAATTGTGATAACGAAAGAGGAGCTAACATTGAAAGCTCAGGCAACAGGGCAGCCTTCTTTTTCATTAGAGCTAATAGCAAAAGATAGTTTTGAATTCTCTGCTGCTGGAGTAAAAATAGAATTTATCCCTGAAAAAGGGGAACTTATCTTAAAGCAAGGAGGCGGTGAATTTAAGTTTTTAAGAGCCATAGAATGATATTAGTCTAATAAAATCTGAATATTACTTTATATTCGCAAGAATGAATCTCTACTCGTACAAACAACGCTGGAAAATCGCATTAATACTATTGTCACTTTTGATTATTGGTGCATCGTTATTTGTTTCAAATTCCATGGTAGAAAAAATAGCTGTAAGAGAAAGAGGGAAGGCAAGACAATGGGCTGAGGCAATAAAGAAGAAAGGAGAGCTTGTCCAATTAACAAACCAAATATTTAATGAACTGCGAGAGAAGGAAAAACAAAAAGTATTATTAATTGAAGAAGCACAAAGAACCATTTTAGGTGCATCCGACTTATCGATGAATCAAGATCTTGATTTTGCAATTAAAATTATCGAGGCAAACAAAGATATTCCTGTTATTTTAATAAATGATGACGGTTCAATTGCTCAACACAGAAATATAGTTTTAAAAGATTCATTGATCTCAAACCCAAGTGATTCTATTTTATTAAAATTAGCTGAGGACTGGAAATTAGAAGGTCGCGTATTTAAAATTGAAGTTTTTAAAGGGATTTTTATGACTTTTGTTTACGGTGAATCACGTGAGTTAATCAGATTAAAAAAGGAGAGTGATGCCATTTTAAGTTCGTTTACTAGTCAACTACTTGACAATTCAGATTTAATTCCAGTGTTGCTTTTAGATAAAAAAACGAATGTTGTAGAGGCAAGCAATTTACAGCCCGAACAAATAAGCCAAAAAGAATTAAAAGCAACAATTAAATGGTTAATAGAACAAAATACTCCACTTACACTTAATTTTGGATCAGGGGAAAAAATACTTTATTATAGTGACAGTCCTGAAGTTCGCCAATTAGTTTGGTTTCCCTATATTCAATTCAGTGTCATTGCATTAATTGTTATCATTGGTTATTTGATGTTTTCTACCTTTCGAAAAGCAGAGCAAAATCAAGTTTGGGCCGGTATGGCAAAAGAAACAGCTCACCAACTTGGAACACCACTTTCATCGATGATGGCTTGGGTTGCTCATTTAGAGTCAATAAAAACAGATCCAATGGTTACCAAAGAAATGCAAAAGGATTTAGATCGTCTTGAAAAAATTACGGATCGCTTCTCTAAGATTGGTTCTGGTGCTAAATTAACAGAGGAAGATATAATTGTAACTGTTGGAAATAACCTAGATTATCTCAGAGCGCGCTTATCAGATAAAATTACGATCAGTTTTTCAGTTGTTGGAAATCCTCCCATCATTGTAAATCACAATCGTGCATTGATAGAATGGGTGGTAGAAAATATTTGTAAAAATGCTGTGGATGCAATGGATGGAAAAGGAGATTTAACAATTGAAATTTCTAAGGTTTCAAATTCTGTCTACATTGACATAACTGATACAGGAAAAGGCTTAACAGCAAAGCAATTCAAAACAATTTTTCAACCAGGATTCTCAACAAAAAAAAGAGGATGGGGTCTCGGCCTTACACTTGTTAAAAGAATAATTGAAGAATACCACAAAGGAAAAGTATTTGTCCTAAAATCTGAAATTGACAAAGGGACGGTTTTTCGAATTAGTATTCCTGCTTAACTTTATTGAGTGGTCCAATCGTGCAATTCGATAAGTTTTGCATGAATTAAATCGCGCACTTCTTCCGTTTCTACTTTTTCAATTACCTCAGCAATAAATGCCTGCATCATCAAGGATTTTGAAGATTTTTCAGAAAGCCCTCTCGAGCGAAGATAAAAAAGTGCTTCCGTATCTAATTGCC
>SYKJ01000074.1 GCA_005798205.1 Bacteroidota bacterium
ATTGGTGCACTAACATTATTGATTCTCATTATCCTTTTTGCAATGAAAGCAGACGGGTCCTCATTTATTTCTTTTGTTACTTCCTCTTTTGAGCAAACTTTAACTTTCAACGGAACTATTTTAAATGGAAATTTAGTTGCTTTTATCATACTACAAATGCTAATTGTTCATATTCCTTTGTTGGTTGCTTTGGTTACCGGTGATTTGATTTCTGGAGAAGCCGCAATGGGAACTGTTCGTATGTTAGCAACAAAGCCAATATCTCGGACAAAGATTGTATTATCCAAGTTTATAGCGGGTGCAGTATACACTTTTATACTTACTCTTTGGCTCATCTTTTTAGCACTTTTTGTCTCTAAATTTATCTTTGGATCTGGGGACTTAATCGTTTTAAATAGCGATGGCTTAGTAATTTTGAGGGAGCAAGATATTTTGTGGCGCTACGGCTTGAGTTTTATCGTAGCTTATCTTTCACTTTTAACAGTTTCATCAGTTTCAATTTGTTTTTCTGCATTTGCAGAAAACTCTATAGGCCCAATAGTTTCAACAATGGCAGTAATTATTTTATTTACCATTATTGGAACTATGGATGTCTCTGTATTTGAAAACGTAAAGCCCTTTTTATTTACAACCCACATGGCTTCATGGAGAAGCTTTTTTGAAGATCCTGTACCATATTCAAAAATTATCAATTCAGTAATTATATTATTGGTTCATAACATCTTACTTGTTACTATATCAATAATTAAATTCAATAAAAAAGACATCACATCCTAATGAAAACAATTCTTTTAGCTACGCTAATTTTACTTCAATTTAATTTCTTTGCTCAAGATGCCAACGCCCTTCTAGAAAAAGTAGTTTCCAAAATTAATTCTGTAAAAGATTACGCTGTGGATGCATCAATTCGCGCTGATATTCCATTTATAAAAATAATACCTGTAAAAGCAAAAATATATTTTAAGCAAAAAGATAAATTAAAAATTGTCTCTAAAGGAATTGTATTACTTCCAAAACAAGGTTTTACTGAGGTCAACAATTTTTTAATGAAAAAAGGGTCTTATATGGCTGTTGATGGCGGCACAAAAATGATTGGAGAATTAAAAACCTCATTAATTACTGTAATACCGACAAGTGAAAACAGTGAATTTGTTCTTGCGAAATTATGGATAGACCCCAAAAATGCTGTAATTATAAGTTCTCAAATTACTACAAGATCAAGTGGTACTGTTAATGTCGATTATATTTATGGTTCACAAATTACTTTTGGACTTCCAAGCGAGTTAATTTTTGAAATTGACATTAAAAAATTTAAAATGCCCAAAAGTGTTGCTGCAGATTTAAATAATAATACAAAATCGAAAAGCAAAGACAAAAATTCTGATAAAAAGGGAAAAATCACAATAAAATTTTCAAATTACATCGTAAATAAAGGGATAAGTGATGCTATTTTTCAAAAAAAGTAAATTCTGAAATTAACTTACATTTGTCAAAATAAGTAATATGGAATTTGATATTTCAATTATTGGAGGTGGCATAGTTGGTGCAGCAACGTTTTATCAACTTCAAAAGAAAAATCCAGATTTAAAAATCGCCTTATTTGAAAAAGAAAATAATCTTTCCACCCATCAAACTGGTCACAATTCTGGCGTTCTCCACTCTGGATTGTATTACAAGCCCGGTTCTTTAAAAGCAAAAAATTGCATAGATGGAAGACAGGCCTTAGTTTCTTTTGCTAAAGAATATAAAATCCCTTATGATATTTGTGGAAAAGTTATCGTTGCAAACAACCCAAATGAAGAAAAACGACTAAAAGTAATTCTTCAAAATGGCATTGACAATAAAATTGATGGTATTGAACACATAAGCGCGGATAAAGTTAAAGAAATTGAACCTTTTGTTGAATGTCTCTCCGGACTTTGGGTTCCATGTACAGGAATTATTGATTTTAAAGTAGCTACAGCAAAGATGATTGAATTAGCGCTTGCATTGCAAGCTCAAAGTCGCTTATTTCTCGCTCACGAAGTTTTAGTAATTGATAGGGCAGAGGGTAGAACTACTATTAAAACAAATAAAGGTGATTTTCAGTCTAAATTTTTAGTTTTTTGCTCTGGGTTACAAGCTGATTTAATGGCAAAAAAAGATGGTTTAAAATTAAAAGAGAAAGTTATCCCTTTTCGAGGCGATTATTACGAATTAGCTGAACATGCGCAACACAAAGTGAAGAATTTGGTTTATCCAGTTCCCGATCCTGCATTTCCATTTTTAGGTGTTCATTTTACTAGAATGGTCGGGGGAGGCGTGGAGTGCGGTCCAAATGCAGTATTTTCCTTTAAAAGAGAGGGTTATCGTAAAACTGATTTTTCATTTAAAGATACAGTTGATTCTCTTTCCTATATTGGTACTTGGAAATTATTTTTGGGAAATGTAACTTATGGTATTAATGAATACCGCCGAGCTTTTTCAAAAAGACTTTTTTTAAAATCCTTACAACAAATGGTTCCCACTTTAACGATGGATGATATCGTGCCGGGTAGAGCAGGGGTGAGGGCTCAGTTACTTTCTCAAAATGGCGATACACGCGATGATTTTAGAATTGAACACCAAGGAAATGCAATTCATGTTTTAAATGCTCCCTCACCTGCAGCAACTGCGTCCTTGGCGATTGGAAATTACATAGCCAACGAAATAGAGAAGAAATTTGCTTTGAAATAAGGTATTTTTTACTCCTCTGTTAATTGCTTTTGATACATTTCCGCGTAATATCCTTTTAAAGTTAAAAGTGAATCATGTGTGCCTTCTTCAACAACTTCTCCTTGGTCTAAAACGATAATGTAATTTGCATTCCGAATTGTCGATACGCGGTGACTAACAATAATTGTTGTCGTTTCGTTTTTCAAGTTCTTTAAATTTGATAATATTATCTCCTCTGTTTCAGTATCTACTGCTGAAAGACAATCGTCTAAAAGTAAAAGATGAGGCTTACGCAATAGGGCTCGTGCAATACTAATCCGTTGTTTTTGTCCGCCACTTAGGTTCACACCTCGTTCTCCAAGTAAGGTTTCAAATTTATCAGGGAATTCCTCAATATTGTGGTAAACATGAGACAACTTCGTAATTGAAACTAGTGTTTCATTTGAAACTTCACCATCTTTAACTCCAAACTTTAAGTTGTTGGCGATGGAATCCGAAAAAAGAAAAACATCCTGAGGCACAATTCCACATTGTTCTCGAAAACGATCTGTATTGATGCTTTTTATGTCTTGATTATCAATTAAAACTGATCCTGAATGGGGATCGTACTGCCTGAGTAATAAATCCAAAACAGTCGACTTCCCACTGCCAGTCTTACCGATAATTGCTAATGTATCGCCCTTTTTAATTTTAAAATTTATGTTTTTTAAGGCTTGTATTCCTGTATTCTCGTAAGTAAAATTGACATTCTTAAATTCAACTCCACCTTGAAAATTGAAATCGGAATAAGTTGTATTCGTGATAGTTGGATTGGTTTGTAAAAATTCGTTGATTCTTTTTTGTGAAGCCGCTGCTCGTTGAATAATTGAGGTAACCCAACCAATGCTTGCGAAAGGCCAAGTGAGGTTGTTAACAAAAAAGATGAAGGCCACTATTCCACCTAAAGATATTTGCTTGTCGTAGGTCATTAAACCGCCCAGATAAATAGCAATCAGCGTACTCAAACCAATTAAAAACATGATTGTAGGCATAAACAAGGAATTAACAAGTACTAATTTCATGCTTTTAGTTTTGTACTCGTTTGCAGCATGTTCAAATTTTCCACCGATTTCACCTTCGCGATTGTATGCTTTTATTACCCGAATTCCTGCAAAAGTTTCTTGTGCAATTGTAGATAGATTTGATTGCTCCTCTTGCACTTTTCTACTTAAAGCATTCATTTTGCTTGAAACTTTATAAATCAAAAAAGACATTAATGGTAGGGGTAATAGGACAAATAAAGTGAGAATTGGACTAATGTAGAGCATTTGAATAATAATCATTGTGGAAAGGACAACTAAATTTACTGTGTACATAATTCCAGGTCCAATATACATTCTAACTTGTCCTACATCTTCAGAAATACGATTCATTAAATCACCTGTGGAATTTCTTTTGAAAAACCCCAAATCTAATTTTTGATAATGTGCATAAATTTCATTTTTTAAATCAAATTCTATAAAACGAGACATGACAATAATTGATTGGCGCATAAGAAATAAGAAAAAACCTTTGCCTATTGACAATAAGATATAAATACCACCAATTTTAAATGATAAAAACAAAGCGTCTTCGTATCCGCTTATTGTTGTGGTTTGCATTAAAGCATCAACTGTGGATTTAACATACAAAGGCATTTGAACGCCAAAATAATTACTAACAACAGTGAAAAGAATACCAAATAAAAAGCGCCATTTGTATTTGACAAAATATTTATTGAGGTATTGAAGTGACTTCATTGAAAATTTTCTAATTTTGCGCTGTTGAAACGCTTTGCAAATGTAAGCATTCAGAACTAAAGTTAACGAACGAAAAATAAGCATGTCTGAAATAAAAACTGAAATACTAAGCGATCTTTCTAAGAATCCAGTCATTGGTCAAATGACAAAAATGGGGCACGAACAAATTCTTTTTTGTAATGATAATGAAACAGGATTAAAAGCAATTATTGCTGTTCACAACACAGTTTTAGGTCCAGCATTGGGTGGCACAAGAATTTGGGCATATTCCAATGAAATGGATGCTCTAAATGATGTTCTTCGGCTTTCTCGTGGAATGACCTACAAAAATTCTATCTCAGGATTAAACTTAGGAGGAGGGAAGGCTGTAATTATTGGAGATGCTAAAACTATTAAGTCCGAAGCATTATTTCGAAGATTTGGAAGGTTTGTGAATAGTTTAGCCGGAAATTACATTACCGCCGAAGATGTCGGTGTTTCTCCCATAGATATGACTCACGTAAATAAAGAAACCAATTTTGTTGTTGGTTTACCTGGAAAAAGTGGCGATCCTTCTCCTGTTACAGCTTACGGAACCTATGTGGGAATGAAAGCCTGCGCAAAATTACAATATGGTTCTGATTCATTGAGTGGAAAAACAATCGCTGTTCAAGGAGTAGGGCATGTTGGAGAATATCTTGTGGAATATTTAAGAAAGGAAAATGCAAGTGTTTATATTTCTGATATTAATGATGAAACATTGAACCGCGTTGCTCAAAAATACGGAGCCAAAATTGTAGATAAAGATGCCATTTATGATTTAGACATGGATATTTACGCTCCCTGTGCTTTGGGTGCAACGGTAAACGATGAGACGCTTGGTCGTTTGAAATGTTCTATAATTGCCGGTGCAGCTAACAACCAACTTAAAGAAGAAACTATTCATGGACTTGAAGTAATGAAAAAAGGAATTATTTATGCTCCAGATTATGCCATTAATGCTGGCGGTGTGATCAATTGTTTTTCTGAGGTGAAAGGTTTGCCAAGTGAATGGGCGCAGCAAAAAGCCGCTGAAATTTACACAACAATTTATGATATTGTCAAAAGATCGCGCGAGGAAGCGATTCCAACCTTTCAAATTGCAAATAAAATGGCTGAAGAACGAATTAAAGCCAAAAGAATAGTCGCTTTACCAATTTAATGAAATGTTAAACAGACGTCACCTACGAATCAAGGTACTGCAGATTCTCTACGCATTTTTTCAATCCAAAGAAAATGATGTGCTCAAAGCGCAAAAAGAATTATTGCTTTCGGTAGAAAGGATGTACGATTTATACCTTTATTTACTTTTGACATTCTCTGAACTTAAGCGAGCAGCTGAAACAAGCAATGAAATCAAGAAAAATAAATTGCGACCTGACGAAAGCGATTTAAAGCCTAATCTAAAGTGGGTAGAAAATAAATTAGTATTAAAAATTGAACAAACCGACGCGCTAAATAAAATAGCGAACACAAGAAAAATTAATTGGTCTGGCGTTGAAAATCAAGAGCTATTTAGAAAAATGTTTTTGCAGTTAAAGGAAAGTGAGACCTACTTTGAATTTATGGGTAAGGGCTTAAATGATTTTGAGGAAGATAAAAAATTTGCATTAGCACTTTTTAAAAATGAAATCGTTAATTCTGAATTTTTACACCATTTTATCGAGGAAAAAAGTATTTTTTGGCAAGATGACATTGATTTGTGTTGCTCAATGGCGATTAAAACACTCAAAATAAGTACTGAGGATAAACCAATTTCGTTACTTCCTTTGTACAAAGAAAATGACGATGAAAAAGACTTCATTTTAAATTTATGCCGCGACACAATTACAATGAATGATCAAAATGAAAAATTAATTGAAATTTTAGCAGAAAATTGGGAACTTGACCGTATTGCGAAAATGGATGTTCTCTTGCTTAAATTGGCCTTAACTGAGTTACAGACTTGTAGTAATATTCCAACAAAAGTTACAATGAACGAATACATTGAAATTTCAAAATTTTATAGCACCCCAAAAAGTAATTTATTTATTAATGGAATATTAGACAAAGCAATTGTACTTTTGACGAAAGAAAAGAAAATTAATAAAATAGGGAGGGGCTTAATGTCTTAATACAAAATAGAATGAAAAATACACTTTTTTATACACTTTCTAGCATTAGTTTTCTTTTTTTTGGATGTAAGAACGATGCTCCGATTGAAATTGGTCAAAAAACAACTATGAAAATTGATTCCGTTTACAATGCTGGAACAGTTGTGAAAGGGGAGATCATACATGCAACATTCAAGGTAAAAAATACAGGAAATTACCCTTTAGTTTTTGGCGAAGTTCGTGCTTCCTGTGGCTGTACGGTTCCGAGGAAACCACAAAAACCAATTCAACCGGGAGAGTCAAGTAAAATTACTGCAGAGGTAAATACAGCCAATCTAAGTTCGAAAAAAATTAATAAATCTGTAACAACAATGTCAAATACAGAACCAAATATTCATATCTTGGTTATTAATGCAACAATAAAATAAAGTTTAATA
>SYKJ01000075.1 GCA_005798205.1 Bacteroidota bacterium
AAGAAATGGCTTTTTTAAGTAATGCACTTTTGGTTGCTATATTTTGTGTCTTACTTATTATCGTTGCACAATTTAATTCCTATTCAGCACCGGGAGTTATAATGTTTTCTATTGTGCTTTCATTAATTGGAGTGTTTCTAGGTTTGGTGATTTCTCGACAAAGTTTTGTAATAATTATGACTATGATTGGAATTATTTCTTTGGCAGGAGTTGTCGTGAATAATGCGATAGTGTTAATCGACTATACGAATCTTCTACAGAAATATAGACGCGAGGAACTAGGTTTAGCTGAAGATGAACCTTTATCATATGATGAATTTATTCTAACAACAATTCAAGCCGGAAAGACACGCCTACGTCCTGTTTTATTAACTGCAATCACAACTGTACTTGGTCTAGTTCCATTGGCAATCGGTTTTAATATTGATTTCTTTACTTTATTTTCGAGCTACGATCCGAATATTTTTATTGGCGGAGACAATAATCGTTTTTTTGGACCAATGTCGTGGGCAATAATTTATGGCTTAACTTTTGCTACTTTCTTAACTTTGGTAATAATTCCTGCGCTTTATCTCTTACTTTTTAGATTTAAAATCTGGGTTTTCGGAAAATTCAATCTGAAGGTAAAAAGTAATTTTTAATTGAAACAAATATAATATGCACCGTTTTTTAATTTTATGTTTCATATTTCTCCTATTTCTATGTTCATGTAACTGTAATCGAGCCAAAAAGCCTATGCCTGATAATGATGATAAAGTAGCTTTTGCTGAGCAAAAATTTTATGATAATTTTATTTATTCAATTGATAAAAGAACTGATTTAATTGAAGTTCCTAGTTTAATTTATTCAGATACGATTGGCAATCAAAAAAAGTCTTTTGCTTTTACTGATAAAGATTATAATATTTTAAAATTAGTTTTTGAAGAAATTTTGTCAGAGGGCAAGTTTATAAAAACCACCTTTTATTTTAATGGATCAGAAAAAATATTTTCTTTTAAAGAGTTCAATGTTTTCAAAGATAATATTGAATATTTCCATCAAACAAAATCTTATTATGATAAAAACGTAATTCATACATGTAAAAGGTTTACTACAGAAGATTTTCGTTCAACGGCAAATAATTTTAAGACAACTTCTCTAAAAAACCATAAAGAAAATCAGGCTATGGAAATAATTAGACAAATTGGAGACTACAAAACAAATTTTAAGGGCTTTTTTGAAATGGTAGATAGAACGTATTTAATTGTTGGGACAAAACAATATTCCTCTACCTTAGCTTTTCAAAAATACAATGCGATACTTGATTCATTAAAAAAAAATCAAAAAGTATATTTAGATAAGGAGTTAAAAATCGAATTTGAAATAATTACAGAGCCAAATGGATTTACTTTTCAAGCACTTCGGAGTGTCTCGCTCGTTAAATGAAAATTATATATATACCAATAACATAAGAAAGTTTGTACTTTTGACAACAATTAATCCAATGACGAATAAAAAAATATCTTTTTTACTCTTTTTCTTTTTTTTAACCTCATTTTTCGGGTTTTCTCAAAAGATGAATATTTCTGGAAACGTCTATGACACAAGTGGAAATAAAGCCCTAGAAAATGTTTCTGTTTTAACAGTAAGAATTAAGGACTCACTGCTTTTGACGGCAACCAGAACAAAAAAAGATGGTTCTTTCGTAATCGATAATTTTCCAATTGATACTTTTTCTCTAATTATAGAACATCCACAATTTGAATCCAAGACCTACTATATTATTGGTCATAAGGAGAATTTAGAAATTAACATACCACGAATTCAACTTACTGGTTTTACTAAAGATTTTGCCGAAGTGATTGTTTTCGCAAATAAAAACCCAATTTTTTATCGTGGTGATACGCTTGTTTATGTCGCTGATTCATTTAAAGTTGGAGAAAATGCAGTGGTTGAAGACTTGTTAAAAAAATTGCCAGGAATTAAAGTTGACGAAAATGGTCAAATTACCTCTCAAGGTAAAGATATTTCTCAAGTTTTAGTTGATGGTGATGAATTTTTCGGTTCTGATCCAACAATAGCAACAAGAAATCTAGGTGCCAAGAGTATTTCTTCAGTGGAGGTTTATGAAAAGCAAAATGAGGAGTCTAAGCCCGGTGAGGATGAAAAAATTCAAGTACTAGATTTAAAGTTAAAAGACAGTGCGAAAAAAGGTTACTTCGGAAAAATCTCGGGGGCAACAGATTTTGCTTTGACAAACAAAAATATTTTTTATGAAAGTGAATTTTTGTTTAATAAGTTTAACAAAAAACAAAAAATATCTGTTTTCCTATTAAATTCAAATACGCCAAAATCAAATTTTGCTTTCAGAGACATGAATAAATTCGGATTGGAAAATGAACGAAATGCAAGCGGAATGTCAATGTGGAATCAAGGATCGCAAGCAAATACAAGTGGCATCCCTCAAACATTAAAAGCGGGTGTTTATTATTCTGATAAAATTGGTGAAACTGGAAAAATAGGATTTAATTATTCTTATTTACAAAGTAATTTGATCGCAAATTCTAGCAGTTCATCTCAGTATTTTTTAACGGACACAACTTATTTTATTAAAGACTCAATTCAAAATACTTCCAATAATACTGCTCATCGAATTAATTTTTCTTATTCTACTAATTTAGATTCATTGACATTCATTGAGTTAAAACCAAATTTAAATATCGATTTTGCCGAGACTGAAGATAGAAGTATTTCTAGCTTTTTGGGAGAAACAAATGTGAAATCTTTGGAGACAAATATCAGCAATAAAAATACCTCAAATGGCTTAACAAGTAACTCTCAAGCGCTAATTCGAAGGAAATTCAGGAAGAAAAAACGCGAATTGGAGTTCAAGTATATCTTTGGCTATTCAAACAACAAAACAGCGGGTGAATTACTCACAACAACAGATAAAATTTTATTGAATACCATTGATTCCATAGATCAAAAAAAGAACAATGACAATTCATCGTTTAGTAATTTTGGTATACTTACTTATACAGAGCCGCTCTCCAATTTTTGGAAGCTAGAATTTGAATATTTATATGAAAATGGACTCAATAAACAAGATAAAAAAACATTCAATAGGGGAGACGGCTCTTACACTGAACAGGTAACTATTTTATCTAATGTTTTTGATAATTCAAGAATACAACACCGTATTTCTGCTATTGCTATTTTTGAAAAAAGTTTTCATACAGTAACAGGTGGCTTAGGTTTTAGAAACATTGAAATTGAAAATATAAATTTGATAAGCAACACTCAAATTGATCAGAATATAAATAATGTTCTACCACGCTTTAGTTATCAGTATAAACCAAGTATGAGTAAGAGAATGGGTATTTACTATACGACTTCCTCTTCTCAGCCTTCCATCAATGATTTACAACCTGTTCAAGATAATTCGAATCCGAATAGAACACAGGAGGGCAATCCAGATTTGAAGCCAAATTATGTTCACAACTTAAATGGTAATTTTAACACTTGGCAAGCACTATCAGGTCGATATATTTGGAGTGGATTTAACGCAAGCATTACAAATAACGCATTTGCAAATTCCACTGAATTTGATGATTTTGGAAGAACAACCTCAAAAACAGTTAATGTAGATGGAAATATCTTTAGTAATGTTTATTTTGGTGCTGGCATTCCTTTTTTGAGTAGAAAATTAGAAATCGCTCCAAATGCAAATGCCTCCTATAATCGGTACACAAATATTATTAATAGTGAAAATAATATTACTCAAAATACCTCTATTTCTGGCGGGCTTGATTTTGAAATCAATTTGGATTCTTTGGAGATAAAAATAGGTAACACGTTCAGTTATACAAATCCTGTTAGTTCACTTTCGTCTACTTCAAGTCAACCTTTTACAACTCAGCGCTATGAATTTGATTTAGAATGGCAGTTAAAAAGTCATATTACCATCAAGCTTGAAGCAAATTACACGATTAACTCCCAAAGAGCTGATGGGTTCAATAAAAATATTTTTATAGTCAATGCAGATTTCAGTAAGGCATTTTTTAAAACAGAAAATTTAATCCTTACGCTATCTGGAAATGATTTGTTAAAACAAAATTTAAATTTATCAAGACAAGTAAACGGAAATAGTGTTACAGATAATTTTACATCTATTATTTCTCGCTACTTTTTACTGAGATTAACATATAAGTTTAATAATAATAAAACCAAAGAGGATGAATTTAAAGGTTGGCATTAAACTCTTTTTTACAGCGCTATTTCTCTTTTTGTTTTCAACAATTTATGGTCAATACGCACAAAGTGGAAAAATTATTTTTGAACGTAGAACGAACTTAGAAAAACGTTTCACCGATAAGCGAATGAAACGCATGATCAATGAAACAAACAAAATCAGAACAGAAAAATTCGAATTATTATTCAACGATACCTGTTCAATTTTCAAAGCTTTACCTGAAGAGGGCACTTCTGATCCAATGTCTTGGATGACCAGTAAAAACACCTATTACCAACAGCTACAGAAAAAAAGTCAAGTTACAATTTTGGCACTTTTTGGCCAAAGTATTTATATTTCTGACTCACTACCAAGTCGTGAGTGGAAAATAACCGATAATAAAAGAGTAATTAGTGGTTATGATTGTCGCAAAGCAATTTATCAAAAAAACGACAGCACGCGAATTTATGCTTGGTATACCTCTTCGCTAATTCCAAGTGTCGGTCCAGAAGGATTTTGTGGTCTTCCAGGAACTATTTTAGGTCTTGCAAGTGAAGATGGTGGAATTATTTATTTTGCAAAAAATGTAGAACTCAATAAACCAAAAAAGGAGGAACTTGAACTATTAATTGGTAAAAACAAGGTTTTCACTTTAAATGAACTCCGCATGAAAATCGAAAAAGAATACGGTAATACTCCGTGGGGTAAAGGTATGTTTGATGATTTATTCCGTTGGTTATAGCTCTTTAATCACTTTTTTTAAGCTTACTTTAATTGATTTTTGTTAAGTTTGTCATATTACTGTAAAGTTTTTTGAATTTTATATATGTGGAAATATAGTGCAAATTTTATTTTAAGAAATCGTTTTTTTATCTTGGGTTTTTTTGCCCTATTAACCGTTTTTTTTGCGTATCATACTTTTACTGGACTAAAGTTAGAGAGCAAATATGGCATAATGTTGCCTAACAATTCTCCAACAATTGAAAACTTCAATAAATTTAAGTTACTTTTTGGAGAGGATGGTGGAGTTTTAATTCTTGCTATCAAAACAGATTCACTCTATACCGAAAGAAATTTTCTTCAATGGAAAAAATTAGGAGATTCAATACTGCAATTTGACGGTGTGGAATCAGTTATTTCCGAAGCTACTTTATTTACTATTAAAAATGATACTGCGGCATCTAAATTCCAGATTAATCGCATATTTTCTGATACAACCTTTAATGAAAAGTCAGTCGACTCAATTCGAAAGGAAATTAAACAAAACCCTATTTATAAAGGGCTTTTGTATAGTGATAAAGGCAATGTTTCTTTAATGATGGTAGCAGTTGATGTAACATTTTTATCGGATA
>SYKJ01000076.1 GCA_005798205.1 Bacteroidota bacterium
ACAAGAAAAAAGGATTTGCGCGATTGTAAACATTGTAAACTGAAAAAGCCCAATTGTGTCTAAATCTCTTTTTCACTTCAATTTGTTTTCCCGAAGTAGGATCCGTCTTTATTTTAAATGCTTTGTCATACCATGTAGCTGAAAAATCTAATCTATGATAAGGCGCCATTCTAGTTGAGTTTCGTGCGCCATAATTCAATAAAAGATTTTGCTCTTGTACGTACCAAGAACTTGGAAGTGTGAGTGTGTTTCCAGTTGCATAAATAAATGCTGAGCTAAAAGTCCATCGCTCATTTAATTTGTAGGTTGCCACGACACTTAAGTCATGTCTTCGATCGTATTTTGCTGGAAAAATATTTCCTTGGTTTAAATCTGGGAATTTACGATCTGTTTTTGACCAGGTATAACCAATCCAGCCAGTGAGTTTTCCTACAGTTCTTTTTACAAAAAACTCTATTCCATAAGCCCAGCCTTCACCATAAACCAAAAGATTATCCGTATTATCATTTACATTGTCTCCAGGTAAGGCACCTTCTTTGTACTCTATTAAATTATTCATTTTTTTATAGTACACTTCAACAGAGGTCTCCCATTTATCGTCAGAAAAATTCTTAAAATACCCAACAGAACCTTGCCAGCCAATCTGTGGCTTTGCTTTATCAGTTGATGGAAACCAGATGTCTGTAGGCAATGAAACTGCACTTAGTGATGTTAAGTGAACATATTGATAATTGTAGGCATAACCCGCTTTGAAAGAACTTTTGTCAGGTAATAACCAACGCATAGAAAAACGCGGTTCAAAACCCTGATAATTTTTTATCACACTGCCTGGAGAATAATTTATCGTTGTGTCGTTTGCTGCAATTCCTCCATCAATGTACCGAATAAAAGGACCAACGTGTTGAAACATACTATAGCGAAGACCAACATTAAATTTCAGAGCATCATTAAGATCAAATTCATCCAAGAAATAAACTGCTTCTTCATGTGAATATAATTTTTGTGGAACGCCGGTATCAAAAACTACACTATCCGATTGCGCGGATAAACTAGATGGAGTAAAAGTGTGGAAGATATAATTGGCACCAAATTTAATTTTATGCTTTGTATTTGGGAAGTAAGAAAAATCTATTTTTGATCCAAAGTCTCTGATTCCCGAGGTCAAGCCAAGTCTAAACTGATCTTGATTGGAAATAAATTGGAATTTATAATCTGTTGCAGTAGCAGTTAAATTCATAAATAATTTGCTGCTAAACAAATGATTCCAACGAAGTGCAGCAATACCATTTCCCCAAGGCATTGAAACACCAAAATCACTTTCCTTATTTGCAAATGAAAAAATGTCTTTTCCATAGTAAGCACTTAAAAATACGCGGTCTTTTTTGCTCAAGGTGTAGTTCATTTTTACATTAAAATCATAGAAAAAATAGCCAGAGCCTGCAAAAGGAGAAGTGTCGGGAATTAGAGCTTTAGCCAAAATATCGATATACGTTCTTCTTCCTGAAATGATAAATGAACCTTTATTTTTTACGATAGGACCTTCAATAGTTAAACGCGAAGAAATAGCACCAATACCACCGGTTACTTTAAAACGCTTATTATTTCCCTCGTTCATGTTAACTTCTAAAACTGAGGAAAGTCGACCGCCAAAATTTGCGGGCATTCCACCTTTCGTAAGCGTAACGCTTTTTACAGCATCAGAATTAAAAACTGAAAAGAAGCCAAAAAGGTGAGCCGCATTATAAACTACTGCCTCGTCTAGGAGAACAAGATTTTGATCTGGGCCGCCACCTCGAACGTAAAACCCCTGCCCTCCCTCGGAGACAGAGGAGACACCGGGAAGTAATTGAATTACTTTTATAACATCAACTTCACCCATGAAAGCGGGAAGCGTTTTGATTTTATCGATTTCCAACTCAACTTGTCCCATTTTAGTTGAATTGACATTTTCTCCCTTCTTTCCGTTCACAACTACTTCATTGAGGTTCATAACTGCGTCTGAACCAACTTCTAAATTGTAAACTAAATTTTTAGATAACTCGATTGTTTTAATTACCGTAGGGTAAATTCCAGATCTGTATTCAATTTGATAAACTCCAGCTGGAACAGACAATGAATAAAAGCCGTAATTATTGGAAACTGTTCCCTCATTGATGCTTGGAATAAAAATTTTAACACCAACCATTGCTTCCCCATTTTTTCCATCAGTTAGATATCCACTTATGGTAAATTTTGATTGAGAATTAACAAAAGAGAATAAAAACAGGAAGATAAGAAAGCAACTGAATCTCATAGTAATTTTAAAGCCGTAAAATTACAAACAAGTATTGAAAACAATAGTTCAAAAAACTTATATTTTAATTATTCATATCAACTAATTCATAAGACCTCAATAATTCATTATAAATTTGTTGGTAAATTTTATTTCTTGAATTCAACATCTATTTGTTATTTGAACAGCAATGACGGAAGCGGCATCATTAGCTTCGGAAGAAAAGCATCTATTTTAGATTCCTCTCCTCATGCGTTAGAAAAGCTACAGCTATTTTTAGATCTAAATAAAGGAAACTACATTTTTGGTTCTTTAAGCTATGATTTAAAAAATGAAATTGAGCAGCTAAAATCAAAAGAAAATGACGCCCTTAAATTTCCTCTAGTTAATTTCTGGGTTCCTGAGTATGTTGTTAAAAAAGTAAATGGAAACTATAAGTATTTACAAGGTGTCCAAACAACAGATGCTGAAAATCTTTTAAATACCTTTTTTAAAACCAAAAATCAAGCAAAAGATTACAAAGAAAAAATAAATTTTTCAGCGCGTACATCGAAGGAAAATTACCTAAAAAATATTGAGAAA
>SYKJ01000004.1 GCA_005798205.1 Bacteroidota bacterium
GCTCAGCTCGATGGTTATGATTGTATGGTTCGTTTGACAGAAACAGCTAAAATTATGATTCTTGAGGGAGATGAATATTTAAGTTCGCCAATTGATAGAAGACCAAAATTTCATTTGTATAAACCTTCTATCGGCTTGATAAGTGGCATTGCTTGGGATCACATCAATGTATTTCCAACATTTGAGAATTATGTTGAACAATTTGATATTTTTTGCGGCTGTATTGAAGATAAAGGCAAGTTGGTATTTAATAAAGAGGATATTGAAATTCAAAAATTAGCGGAAAAACACAAGGGTCGTATACAAACGGTAGCTTATTCTACTCCTAATTTCCAACCCAATGAGACAGGTACAACTTTGGAGTTTGAGGGCTTGAATTATGATTTACAGATTTTCGGTCCTCATAATTTACAAAATTTAATGGGGGCTTTGCGTTTGGCAGAATCGATAGGAATTAAAGCCAATGATTTTTTATCTGCAATGAATGATTTTACTGGGGCAGGAAAAAGACTTCAAAAAGTTGTCGAGGACAAGAGTTTTGTAATGTATAAAGATTTTGCTCATTCTCCATCTAAGTTAAAAGCAACTACCAGCGCAGTTAAGCACCAATATCCAAAAAGGGAACTTGTTGCTTGTATGGAATTACATACTTTTTCATCCTTAAAAAAAGACTTTTTACCACATTACAAAGATGCAATGTCAAAAGCGGATGTTGCAATTGTCTATTATAGTCCAGATGTCGTCGCACATAAAAAATTACCTCCAATAAGTAAGGAATTAGTTTTTGAAGGTTTCGGTGGTGCTGTTATCGTATTAAATAATACGAAAGAGGTTCTTGATTTTATAAATGCAAAATCTTGGTCAAATAAAGTTTTGCTGATGATGTCTTCAGGAAATTTTGATGGAATAAATTACGAGCACTTAGGAGCTTCGCTAATTGCGAAAAATAATTCTGCGAAAAATTAAGGAAATCACAATAGAATTTAATGTAGCGTAAAGTAAAAGTGATAGCATCGACACTAACATAGTGAAATTTGCATTGTATATCATTTTTGTTTTTGATATAACATCTTTTTTTATTTCATCAGGTGATTTATTTTCCATTGCACTATTCGATTTTTGAATTTCTTTAATTGTCTTTGGATTTGACAATTTTACCTCAATTTCATGCACTTTTTTCTCATTGAATTCCGGGTAAATTTTTTCGTAATACAGGTAAAGAAAAATACTTACAATTACAGCATAGGGAACACCAGCAAGCATTCCATTTTTTATATCATTGAGAAAATTACTTTCGGTTTCATCTTTTTTTACCAAATAAAGTGCAATTGAAACTGCAGCAGTTAAAATAAACATATTGATAAAAACAAAGGGTTTTAAATCGTCAAGCGAGATAGCTTGTGAAAAGGCAATTAATTTAATTGAAATCCAAATTAATGAAGCAATTAGCCCAACCTTTAAGGGTAATTTCATCAATTATTCATTGATATTAGGAATTCCTCGTTTGATAGTGTATTTTCCATGTGAGATTTTAGAAATTCCATGGCCTCTACTGGATTCATGTCAGCAATAAATTTCCGAATTAACCAAATTCTTTGTAATACATCTTTCCCCACTAGTAAATCTTCTCTTCGAGTTCCAGAGGCAGTAATATCGATCGCAGGATAAATTCGTCTATTTGATATTTTTCTGTCTAATTGTAATTCCATATTTCCAGTCCCTTTAAATTCTTCAAAGATCACTTCGTCCATTTTAGAACCGGTTTCTGTTAATGCTGTTGCAAGTATTGAAAGCGACCCGCCATTTTCAATTTTTCTTGCAGCACCAAAGAATCTTTTTGGTTTATGCAAGGCATTTGCATCAACACCACCTGAAAGTACTTTTCCAGAAGCTGGAGAAACAGTATTGTAAGCACGAGCTAATCGTGTAATAGAATCTAAAAGTATGCAAACATCGTGGCCACATTCAACCAATCTTTTTGCTTTTTCAAGCACCATGTTTGCGACTTTTACGTGGCGTTCTGCAGGTTCATCAAAAGTAGAGGCAATTACTTCCGCTTTTACACTTCGCGCCATATCAGTAACTTCCTCTGGTCGTTCATCTATCAGAAGAACAATTAAGTATGTTTCAGGATGATTGGCTGCTATTGCGTTTGCAACATCTTTTAGTAGCATTGTTTTACCAGTTTTAGGCTGTGCAACAATCATTCCTCTTTGACCTTTACCAATTGGTGTAAAAAGATCCATTACGCGTGTTGAGAGCGTTTCGTCCTTATGACCTGTTAACTTAAATTTTTCTGATGGAAAAAGGGGAGTTAAATACTGAAAAGGAACGCGATCTCGAATGTAGGATGGGTGTCTACCGTTTATAGATTCAACTTTTACTAAAGGAAAAAATTTCTCACCTTCTCTTGGTGGACGTATAGTTCCTTTTAGCGTGTCGCCCGTTTTTAAACCAAACAACTTTATTTGATTCTGAGAAACATAAATATCATCCGGTGAAGGCAGGTAATTATAGTCAGAAGAGCGTAAAAATCCATAACCATCTTGTATTACTTCAAGCACGCCTTCGGCACTCACAATTCCAACTAAATCAAAGTTATCATTCGATTTTTCAATGGAACTATCATTTGGAGTATGAATATGGTTTTGTTGATTAGCGTGTTGGGGTTTATTTGGATTTTGTCGTTTGTGATTAAATTTTTGAGTCGGTTTTTCCTGTTCAAGTGTTGGCTCGTTGGAGGAGTCGATAACAGTTTTTTCGCTTTTTTCTGTAATTTCAATCTCGTTATTTATTTTTTGTGAAAATACTTTATCTTCTTCAGCAACTTGATCAAAATCTAATTTAGTCTGCGTTTCTTCAATTGGAATTTCTTTTTTCACAATTTTTCTTGCACGTTGTTTTTTTTGATTTTCGCCCTCTGCTTCGTTGTTTTTATTTTCAAACGAACCAGAATTTTCATTTGTGGTATCACTCATGTTTTTTTTCTATTAAATGGAATTGGAATAACCTATTTTCTTGAATAGGATTGGATTTTATTTTTTAATTTTTTATTTTAAAGATGTAATGTCAGAATAGGATTCAATGTGAATTTGTGAAATTTGGAGAAAATTAGTCCGATGAACCAATTAAGAACAACCAAAATTAAAGATAATTTTTTAAATAACAACAAAAATCATGTTTTTCTTTTTTTCTTTTTTGCAGCCGGAAAAAGAATGTTATTTAGTATTAGTCGGTATCCTGGCGAAGTTGGATGAAGGCTCAAATCAGTTTGAGGATCATTAACCAAATGTTGGTAATCTTCGGGGTCGTGTCCGCCGTAAAATGTCCAAGTTCCCTGCCCTAGCTCACCGTGAATGTAGCGTGCAGTCCCGGCAGCTTTATTTTCTCCTAATATTAAGACATTTGATTTTATA
>SYKJ01000077.1 GCA_005798205.1 Bacteroidota bacterium
AAAAACTTAATTTTTGTTTAATATAACATTTTAAAATACTTTTGAATTATTGAATCTTACATTACAAAAAATCATACAATAAAGTTGCCTAATCTATGTTTTTTTTTTATTTTATACAAATTTCAAAAATTATGAATAGAATTCAAGTGCTTATTTTATTTTTTTTATTATTAAAAACAAGTCTATTTGGACAATTAGGAATTACAGGTGGGCTCGGAACAATGAATGGATTTGGAATAAAAAAAACATTTTATGGCTTTAATTTGGGCTTGGAGTATCCAAGAAGTAACGAAAACACAATTTTCGGCCGCTTTGCGTATTACATTCCTCGAAATAATACTGATTCCATAATTGCATTTGCAGATGTAATTTCACCATCACCGCCGGGAGCCCCACTTATACTTCAAAGAAATTACATTGTTTCAACAGGTTTTACAACTATCGAGGGAGGAACAAGGCAATATCTTATAAACGCTTATGATAATGGATTCTCTGTTTATGGCGGTTCTACGATTATGTTGTGTATCAATTCAATTAAGAAAAATTACGAAAATTGGAATTATCCCTACAACGAAAGCGACTACGAAAACTACGGCGAAGAAAAAGGTACTATTTTAAATCTTGGTATGGGAATTCAAGGAGGGTTAAAATATACTTTTCCTAGTTTAGGAACAATCTTCTGTGACCTTAGCGGAACTTACCTAATTGTTCGTCAGGCTAGTAACGATGCTGTGTATGATTCCGAAAATTATCCTTTCAATTCGGCCATATTATTTTCTGTAAATCTTGGTTTTAGAAAAGATTTTTATTGAAATCTATTTTTTAATAAATCCAATACAAATAACAACTGCTCCTTTTGTGACATTTCAGAATTGTCAATCAAAATCGCATCGGCTACTTGTATTAATGGGCTCTCTTCTCTTGTTGAGTCTATCAAATCTCTTTCGGCTAAATTTTGAAGCACTTCATGGATATCAACTTCTATTCCTCTAGATTTAAGTTCAAGGTAGCGCCTTTTTGCTCGAATTTCTGCTGAAGCTGTAATAAATAATTTCAAATCAGCATTTGGAAAAACAACTGAACCAATATCTCTTCCTTCCATTACAATTCCTCCCTTTTCCCCCATTTTTTGCTGTTCGGATACTAATTTTAAACGAACTTCTTTAATCAAGGCTACTTTTGAAACAACAGAAGCAACTTCATTCCCCCGAATTTCTTTTTCAACATTAACGCCATTTAAAACCAAGCAATTTTGTGAATCGACTAATTTAAAGGAGAGATTGATATTATTAAGTGCTTGGACAATTTTATTTTGAATAGGATTTCTATGTTCATCAAATAAATTATTCTGAAGACAATAGAGCGCAACACCTCGGTACATAGCACCAGAATCGATAAAAATATAGGACAACTCTTTTGCTAAATCTTTTGCTAATGTACTTTTTCCACAGGCAGAAAAACCATCAATTGCAATCGTGATTTGTTTTTTAATCATACTTCAAAATTACTCGGAAAAATTGAAGAAAAAGATGATTGAACTTTAATAATAAATTGCTCTTCTAACTTTCGTTATGAATTTAGCCAAACGAATTACTTGTTTTGTGTAGCCAAACTCATTATCATACCAAGCATATAAAACAACATTTTTACCATCTAGCGAAACTATTGTTGCATTTGAATCAAAAACTGAGCAACATGTATTTCCAATGATATCGCTTGAAACTAATTCGGGATCAAAAGAGTAATAAATTTGATTCACTAAATCACCATTTAATGCTGCATCTTTTATAACAGCATTAACTTCAGAAAGAGTTGTTTTTTTCTCAAGTTCTAAACTTAATATGGCCAAAGATCCGTTGGGTGTGGGAACTCGGACAGCATTTGCAGTTAATTTATCTTTCAAATCGGGTATTACTTTTGTTACGGCGCTTCCTGCACCTGTCGATGTAATAACCATGTTTATTGCAGCAGAACGTCCTCTTCGAGGTTTGTTGTGCATATTATCCAATAAATTTTGATCATTTGTATATGCATGAACTGTTTCAATGTGTCCTTTTTTAACTCCAAACTTATCATTTACAACTTTTAAAATTGGAGAAATTGCATTTGTTGTGCATGAAGCTGCAGAATAAATTTTTTCATTTTCTAAGTCCAATAAACCTTGGTTAATACCATAAACAATATTTGGGACTTCTTTTCCAGGAGCAGTTAATAAAACTTTGCTTACTCCTTTTGCTTTGAGGTGTCTAGAAAGCGCCTCACGATTTGTAAAAACTCCCGTATTATCAATTATTAAAGCGTTAGAAATTCCATGTTGCGTATAATCAATATCTTCAGGATTGGAAGCATCAATCATTTTAACAATTTGACCGTTTATTATAATTGCTTTGTTGGTTAAATCTTCAACAACAGTTCCTTTAAATGAGCCATGAACAGAGTCGTTTCTCAAGAGCGAAGCCCGTTTAATAATATCTGAATCAGAAGAACCTCTTGTAACAATTGCTCTTAAACGTAATTGCTGACCTTTTCCGGCTTGCTTGATTAATTCGCGTGCAGCCAGACGACCAATTCTTCCGAAACCATACAATACAACATCTGTTGGATTTATTTCAGATGATGAATCTTTAAGATTTTCTAACTTATTTTTTATAAATTCTGATTTTGACGAAAAGACAGCTTGCTCTGTTAACCATTCACTAGCTAATTTTCCAATATCTAATTTTGAAGGAACAATATCGGAAGCCAAAATAATTTCTGCCAAATCTGAAGTTGTAAATACATCAATTGGTTTGTTTACAACTTCGCCAGCGTATTCATGTAAATTTAAAATTTCAGAAATTGTAACATCTGTTAAACTCTGTCTAAATAAAACCAACTCAATTCCTTTATCGTAGAGTAATTGACCAACTTTACTTTGAAGTTTTACAGCTGCTCTCTCTTGCTTGATATGCAATTGAAGTACTTTTTCGTATCCCACTTCTGTTTCCATGTAAAAAAATTTGATTTAAAATATAAAAAGCAAAAAAGGCTATCAGTTAATACCGATAGCCTTTTGCTGAAAATGTTTATCCTAAATATGATTTTAGTAATTTATTTCTAGAGGCATGTCGCAAACGACGGATTGCTTTTTCTTTAATTTGGCGAACTCGTTCACGCGTTAAATTAAATTTTGAACCAATTTCTTCTAAAGTAAGTCCGTGATTCATTCCGAT
>SYKJ01000078.1 GCA_005798205.1 Bacteroidota bacterium
AATTCTTCTAATTCTTCACCGGAAGTTGCATTTAGATTTATAGGATTATCATAGTAATAGTTGAGTTGCTCAATGTAATTTGTAAGATCTAAGTCTTCAGACTGAAGCTGCTCGGAAATAAATTCAATTCTTTGCTGGATAATTTCACTGCGTTCTTGGCTAAAAATCACCGAAAAAGAAACTAAAAAAAGAAAAGAGCAAAGAAAACGCATACTAGTTCAATTGAACAGTCAATGAAAAATGAGGCGACCAACCAAGAATTTGATGGAAAGCAGATCCTAAATCTAATTTGTAGTTTTTCTTGTAACAATAACCTACTCCGAATGAATATTCAATAGGTGCAGTAGCAAAACCCCCACGTAAATAAAAATCGGTAATGGGTTGGTATTCAATTCCAGATTTAATGTTCAAAGGAAATTCAACATTTTTTTCTGCTTCACACAAAACAAGTAATTTTTTTGATAGTTCATATCCTACTCCTAGTCTAAGTAAAGTACTATATCGGTCTTCAGAAAATTCCGCTAATTTATTTCTAGAAATATTGAAAACACTGACACCAATTTTCAGATTTTTATTTACTTTGGCCAATAAACCAATTTCTCCAGTAAGCGTTTGTTGCGAACCATAAATAGGATTTATTTTCAAAAAATGGTGATTTAATTGAACTCCAAGAGCTAAAAATTCAGCAAGTTTCAATGAATATCCAAGGCCCGAGCGAAAGGTTCTTAATTGATTGTACCCAAAACTTTGTACACCAAGAGATAAAACTCCACTTTTTAGGGGAACAACAACTGTTAATCCCTGAGATTGCAATTCTTTGAGTAAAAATCTATTTTCATAAGAGACGCCAAAACCCATTTTTTTTATTTCTGCTAAAGCAGCAGGATTTTGATGATAAGCCCACACATCTTCAATTGTCACACTTGCATTAGCAAGAGACATTGACCTTCCACCCATCGGTTGATATCCCTGAGCTATCGAAGTGAGATGAAAACCAAAAACTATAAATAACAAAAAAAGGCGCCTCATTTGGGTTTTATTATTTTTTTTGAAAATTAATCAAATTAAAAAAAAGAAGAACTAAAAAGCACTTTAATTTACAAACAAATATAATTGCATTGTAGTGAAGAGTTGTATCTTTGAATCTGTAGATTAAAAAAATTCTATGAAAGACCAAAAGGCTGATTTTATAGCACCAGATTTAGCAATTTGGCGAGAGCAGATAAAAAAGGAACTGAATGAAAATCACGATCGAATAGTTTTTAGTGATTTACTAGAAGAAATCCAATTTGACATTACCCAGAAGCCCCTGAGAACTTTTAATACGAATTCCAAAGAAAAAAATACTTTTTTAAATGGCTTTTTCAATTCAGTTTTTGATGAAAAAAAATCAAATAAACAAGTATTGAGTGCATTAATGGAGGGTGCAGATTTTCTAGAATTTAAACTTGTAAAAGAAAGTTCTATTAATTGGTCCCTTTTATTCCATGAAATTCAATTTCAATATATTTCAACTCAAATTTCCTTTTCAAATTCTGCACAGTTAGCATCCTTTTTAAAGTTCATTAAAATTGAAGAACTCAACTATTTTTTAATTAAAATAGATCCACTATCATCAAATTTTCAAGAGTCTCAAGAAATTTTAACAAAAAACTCTGTAAAAGTTCCATCTTATTGTATAAATGGATTTGAATTAGAGCAAATTGGAGCTACTTGCTTTCAGCAAATTGGCGTGATGCTATCTACTTTTCATGAACTTCTTGCTTTGGAAATTAAAAAAGGTAAATCAATTACTAATTTTATTCACAGCATTCATTTTAGCATTGGAATTGGGCAAAATTATTTCATAGAAATCGCAAAAATAAAGACATTAAAATGGCTTATTCAACAGATAGCACATTCCTACGGAATTAAAAATTTTATACCCAACATCACAGCAAATATTGGTTGGATGAATAAATCTTTAAATGATCAAGAAACTAATTTATTGAGGCAAACAACAGAAGCTATGGCAGCTTTAAACGGAGGGGTTCAAAATATAATTGTTCATCCATTTGATTACTTTTCGACTAAGGAAAAATCAATGCTTTATCAAAGAATGGCCCTAAATATCCCTATAATTTTAAAAGAAGAATCCTATTTTAATCTTGTTCACGAACCAATGAACGGTTCTAATGCAATTGAGGGAATTAGTGCAGAACTCTCAAAAAAATCATGGTCATTCTTCAAGGAACTTGAGAAATTTGAGTGCCTCATCAGTTTAGAAAAAATAGCAAAAATCAAAACTGATATACTTAAGAAACGTGAAATTCGAATTGAAGAACTTTGCGCTCATAAAAAAGAGTACCTCGGAATAAATTGCATGCTTTCTGATAATTGTAACACTAACAATTGGAAAGATGTTGACAAATATTTTGATCTTCCTTATTTGATACTTGAACAAGAATTTCTTCGAAAATGAAAAGAATAAAATTTGATGAAATTCCATTTGATGATTTTGCTTTTGAAAAGCAAAACGCAACAAAAATTAATACAGCTGAAGGAATAACAATTCAATCAAATTATATTGAAGCAGATTTAAAAAAAGTGAAGTACTTAGATTACCGCTCCGGTTTTGCTCCATTTATTGGAGGGCCTTATGCTTCAATGTACCTTTCAAAACCATGGACTATTCGTCAATATGCTGGTTTTTCTACCGCAGAGGAATCGAATAATTTTTATCGTAAAAATTTAGCTGCTGGACAAAAGGGTTTATCTGTTGCCTTTGATTTAGCAACTCATCGCGGTTACGACTCTGATCACGAACGTGTTTCAGGAGATGTTGGAAAAGCAGGAGTTGCCATTGATTCGATTGAAGACATGAAGATTCTATTTAATGAAATTCCCTTAGATCAAATGTCTGTATCAATGACTATGAATGGTGCTGTTCTTCCTGTTTTGGCTTTTTATATTGCAACAGCTTTGGAGCAAGGGGTTTCGTTGGATCAATTGTCTGGCACCATTCAAAATGATATTCTTAAAGAATTTATGGTTCGAAATACGTATATCTATCCGCCTACTCCATCTATGCGTATAATTGCAGATATTTTTGAGTTTACAAGCAAAAAAATGCCGAAATACAATTGCATCTCCATTTCAGGATACCACATGCATGAGGCTGGAGCCACAGCAGCTATTGAATTAGCATATACATTAGCAGATGGATTGGAATATATTCGAACTGGTTTAGATGCAGGATTAAAAATTGACGATTTTGCCCCTAGACTTAGTTTTTTCTGGGGAATTGGAATGAACCATTACATGGAAATAGCAAAATTACGAGCAGGACGACTTTTATGGGCAAAGTTGGTCAAAGAATTTAATCCAAAGAATAGTAAATCGTTGGCACTTCGCACACACTGTCAAACTTCAGGTTGGTCATTGACCGAACAAGACCCATACAACAATGTTGCTAGAACCTGTATTGAAGCTCTAGCTGCTGTTCTTGGGGGAACACAATCCTTGCATACGAATTCCTTAGATGAAGCAATTGCACTGCCGACAGATTTTTCAGCTAGAATAGCAAGAAATACACAAATTTACCTTCAAAAAGAAACTGGAATTCTGAATTTTATTGACCCGATTTCAGGAAGCTACTATTGTGAAATTCTTACACAAGATTTAGCTAATGAAGCCATGAAATTAATTCAAGAAATCGAAGACCTTGGTGGAATGGCAAAAGCAATAGAGACTGGAATTCCAAAAATGAGAATTGAAGAGGCTGCAGCCATCAAGCAAAGTAGAATTGATGCTGGAAGTGATATTATTGTTGGTGTAAATGCCTATACAAATTCTGAGACAACATCGATAGAAATTTTAGAAGTCGATAACGAAAAAGTAACAAACTCACAATTGTCTCGCTTAAAAGAATTAAAGAAAAAAAGAAATAATGAAAAAGTTCAACGTTTATTATATGAATTAGAAAATTGTGCAAGCACTAAAAATGGAAATTTACTTGAAATTGCAGTTCGTTGTGCTCAAGAAAGATGTACTTTAGGAGAAATATCGTTTGCACTTGAGAAAGTATTTGGGCGTTATAGCGCAACGGTTCGTACAATTTCTGGAATTTATTCTAAAGAAGCGATGGAAGATAAGGATTTTAAAAACGCAATGGCACTTGTAGAGGAATTTAGTAAATCGGAAGGTCGCAGACCAAGAATTATGATTGCTAAAATGGGTCAAGATGGACATGATCGCGGAGCAAAAGTTATCGCTACATCTTTTGCTGATATTGGTTTTGATGTAGATATTGGTCCGCTTTTTCAAACTCCTTCTGAAGTTGCAAAACAAGCCCTTGAAAATGATGTGCATATTTTAGGGATATCATCTTTAGCTGCTGGACATAAAACGTTAGTGCCTGCTGTAATTGCTGAATTAAATAAAATTGGGCGGTCGGATATTATGGTTGTAGTTGGAGGAGTTATTCCAAAACAAGACTATAAATTCTTACATGATGCTGGTGTTTTTGGCATTTTTGGACCAGGAACAAAAATTTCAAAAGCTGCACAAGATATATTAAAGCTACTTATTCAAAGTCAGAAATAAATTTTGTAAATTCGAATTTTAAAAGAAATAAATATGAAAAAAGGCATGCTAAAAATTAATAAAATATTTTGCTTACTGGCGTTTGTTGCATTTGGCAATTTTTCTTTTGCTCAAAAGCCAAATATCAAAGAAATGCCAAGTGCTTCATTTAATGTCTCAAAAAATATTTTAATCCTTGATGATGACAATAAGAATCTAAATCTAACAAAGTTAGATTCAAAATTTATTCCAATGGGCACACAAGAAATTTCAAGGTTGTGGACAATTTCAGGTGTAGAAGGAAAAGATTGGGAATTTATTTCAAGTAAGAATTCAGATAACTCTATTCAATTAAAGTTTAAAAAAATTGGCAGTTACACTGTATCCATAGGAGTTACATACTCATACAAACTTAAATTAAAAAAAGGTCAGCAAGAAGCAGATGAAGAGGAAGATGAAGCGTTCTTTGAAGTAGAAAATGCAATTACTGTTACAAATAATTTAGATGAATTAACGCAACTTTTTGCAGTAAATAATTTCATTAAACTTATTAAACGATCTGAGGACTATAGAATGAAACCGAAATATGCAGGAGATCCTACTCCACTTATTTTTTTAGCTAAAGGTTATTATGGCTTATATACAAATGATATTAAAGATCCATTATTTCCAGATCCGTACAGCAGTGCAGTATCATCAATCTCTGAAGCTTTAGAAATTGATCAAAATGGCATATTAAATATGCCAATACATAAAATGTGGTTAACTAATTTTCAAAACGAAATTCTAAAACAAGGAATTATTTATAAACTTGATGAAACTGACGGATATCCTACTTTTTTAACATTAGATCCTAAAAATAAAAAAAATCAAGATAAAATTGATAAAAATCTGGAAAACAAAGAAGAGTTAATCGAAGGAATTGAACAATCAATCAGTATCTCAAAAAATCCTATTGCTTATCGCCTACTTGAGGCTGCAATTAGATACAATGGGAAACAAACAAAAGAAGCAAATGCAATATACAAGCTTGAAATTCCTAACTTAATGAAATTAGAAAAAATTGATGACTTTTCCGAAGCAGATATGACAGCTTTTCGAAATGGATTTATCTTAAGTGGTCAGGTATTCCGTTCAATCAATAAAAATGATCACAAAATTTGTAGAGAGTTTTATGATAAAGTGGATCAATGGTTTGAAACAGAACCAGATTTTAATAAATTTTATAAAAATTTTCTTCGTGAATGTACAGAGGAAGAGCAAATAGAACCTCCTAAAAAGTAATTATTTTACACTAAAAGTATTACTAAACTAAATTTAATTTTTTAACGATTTAAATTAACATAATTTATTAAATTTTTGCACTGTTTTATTAAACAAAATTGATAAAATCATACATTATTTTAGTGTTTTAGTTAATTCATTTTTTTTCTTAATTAGCTATTTCCTCATTGAACAAGTTATTTAACAA
>SYKJ01000079.1 GCA_005798205.1 Bacteroidota bacterium
AAGAGTAAAGGAATAATTTAATGCATATGATTGACCTGCAAGAACCGTCGTAGGAAAACTATTTACCTCACCACTAAAGCTAGGAGCAATAGCTCTTGCAACATGGTCATAAACCATTTGAGCTGCTGGAACTGAACTTGGCAATAACTCAAATCCTCCCATAACTCCGTTGTTTCCGCCAGCATATGCATTTGATTGATTGTATCCAGAACCTGTTCCGGTTACGCCATCTTCTGTTAAAACACAAGCCAACTTATATGAATTTGATGCAGGGAGAACAAAATCAGCTTTAACAGAAACATTTAAAACCCTAGTTTGAGGATTCCAAGTAGCGCCATTTATCATTGTGGCAACGGGGGGTGTTTGCAAACGTGCAAAAAACTGAGGTGACATTCCTGAAGGATCTACATCAACTCCTCGATCAACAAGCGCGCTTGGATATCCTCCGATTAATGGTCCAATGCTCGCATCATATTCTGCTACCGTCATCGGATCTCCATTATGCACAGCAATTCCTGCCCAAAACTCGTTGTATTTTTCATTAAACTGATCCATGAATACAGCGCCACGCGGGCACCACTGACACCATGTTCCTGTTCCCTCTTCACTTACAACCATTTTTCCCGGAGCTGGAACCACAGGATTGATTGAGTTTGAAAAAGTATTGTCTGCAGAATTGTCGTCATTTCCTCCATTTATATTGGAAATAACAACAGTATAGGTTTGATTTCCTGGAACTAGTTGAAAAGTTGGCATGGAAACATTGTAATTAGCAATACTAACTAAATTTTGACCTGTAACACTCGCATTGTAGACAACATTATTATAGGACAATGAAACATCAAATGAGTTGATTGCTGTAACTCCTCCGTTAAGAACAGAAATAATAGGAGTAACGCTTTGACCAGCTATTTCTCCTCCCAAATCCACATTTGAAATTGCGGCATTTAAATTTGGAAGTACATAAGGTGCATGATCAAAAACAACATTATCCACATAGAATTGGCTATTCAAAATTGGGAAAAAATCTGTTGAAGCAAGAGAATTTATTCCATTAGTCCAAGTGCCAACCAAAACATCGTCTACATATGCTTTCCAAATATGAAGCGTTAAGTTGGCCTCTATTTTTATGTTAAACCAAGTTGCTTGAGGATAGGTTGAAACACATAAATTTGAGGTTACGCCATCGTCTACATATAAATTTCCAGCATCGAAATTTACATTTAGTGCCCAAACTTGACCAACCGTTTGATTAGCTTGAAAATTAAAATAAGCCGTTTTATCTGAATTGACATAAAAATCTGATTCAAAAGTGAAAACACCTGAGGTATAAACTTGACCAAATTTTAAGATAACATCTTGTGGTCCACCGACTGTTGCTACTGACGAAAAATAAATTGAATTTGATGGGCTTGAAGACTGCGTATTATTCATCACAACATCTTCTGCTCCTCCCTCTGCCCCACTCCAAGTCGACCAAGAAGCAGATTGCGGACCTAAATAAGAACCAAGAGTGTAGGAATCAAAATTTTCAGAAAAAAGTTGCCCAAAAGAAATTCCAATTGAACAAAAGGAGACAAATAATAAAGTATATTTTTTCATAATTTAAGGTATTTAATTTGAGCTTAAAAGTACGCCATTAATTTTAAAAAAAAATACAAAAATTAAACATTTATGAACTCTAAAATAAAAATTAGTATATTCGGCTAAAATAAATCAAAAATTATGGAAAATAGTGCCCAAAACTCAAATACGATTCAACCACAAACTGGTCATCCAAAAGGATTATACTTTCTTTTCTTTACTGAAATGTGGGAACGCTTTAGTTACTATGGAATGCGAGCAATCTTTATGTTATTTATGACCAAAATATTACTTCTAAAAGATGCAGATGCTTCGGAGATTTATGGAAGCTATACTGGCCTGGTATTCTTGACGCCACTTTTGGGAGGTTATTTATGTGATAAATTCCTAGGAAACAGAAGAAGTATAATATTTGGAGGTTTTCTTATGGCAATTGGTCAGTTTTTTTTGTTTTTTAGCGCATCCGCTGGTGCTGATGGTGGTATTATGCTGATGTGGATGGGATTAACAGCAATTATAATTGGTAATGGGTTTTTCAAACCAAATATATCAACTATGGTTGGGCAGCTATACCCCGCAAATGACAGAAGGATAGATAGTGCATTTACAATTTTTTATATGGGTATAAATCTCGGAGCTTTTTTCTCACCTTTAGTTTGCGGATCAATGGACTTTAAATGGGGATTTTTATGCGCTGGAATAGGAATGTTAATAGGACTAGTAGCATTCATTTTAGGTCAAAAAAAATACCTTATTTCTGAGGATGGAAAAGACATAGGACTTCCAGTAAAGAAACTCGACCTTAAAAGCACTGGACTGATAATTGGCTCAATTGCAATCATCTTTTTCATGCTAAACTTTAAACAACTATTTAAAAGTGATCTTGACATAATAAGCTATTTTATTTATGGCGCAATGGTACTCATGCCAATATTAATTTTTAGTGATAAAAGTTTATCGAAAATTGAAATTCAAAGGATTTCTGTAATTTTTATACTTGCATTCTTCGTGATTTTCTTCTGGGGAGCTTTTGAACAAGCAGGAGCCTCACTAACACTATTTGCTGACAGACAAACTGAGAGGACATTATTCGGTTGGGAAATGCCCGCCTCTTATTTTCAATCTGTTAATCCATTGGCGGTAATTGCTCTTGCTCCTATTATGACAATGGTATGGGGATTTCTATATGCAAGAAAATTAGAGCCATCTTCACCTAAAAAAATGGCAATTGGATTGGGCTTAGTTGCCCTTGGTTACGTAGTAATTGCAATAGCAGTTAAAGGCCTAGGATTGGGTGATAAAGTATCAATGTGGTGGCTAATCGGCTTGTATGTAATTCATACAATTGGTGAATTATGTTTATCTCCAATCGGTTTATCAATGGTTTCCAAACTTGCACCACTTAGGTTGTCTTCTCTAATGATGGGAACTTGGTTCTTAGCGAATGCTGCAGCTAACAAGTTTGCAGGTACTTTAAGTGCCTTAATTCCAGGTGGAGAAGATGGTAAAGGTGGGGCGACTTCCTTCTTAGGTTTTCAAATTACCAATTTATACGAGTTTTTTGTTCTATTTATTATTATGTCTGGTGTTGCAGCTGCTATATTATTCTTCCTTTGTTCTTGGCTCGAGAAAAAAATGCATAATGATCACGTAGAAGCTCAAGCCTAAAAAATTAATACTTTACAGTTTATGCAATTATTCCCTGTATTAAGTGGCATGAACAAATTTTTATATTTATAAGTTATGTGGAAAAATCACCCAAAAGCATTGCCATTTTTATTTTTATCTGAAATGTGGGAGCGTTTCGGATATTATTTAATGATCGGGATTTTCACGCTCTACCTTAAAGATGTTGAGGCTGGTTTTGCGATGTCTGAAAAAGAAGCTTCAGACTTATATGGAACATTTATTGCTCTTGTCTTTTTGACACCTTTCATTGGCGGATTAGTTGCCGACAGATATCTTGGTTATAAAAAATCAATTGTCATTGGTGGAATAATGATGGGCGCAGGTTATTTTATGATGGGAATTCATAATATCACGATGCTTTATATTGCTATGACTCTTGTGATTGTAGGTAATGGATTCTTTAAACCAAATATCTCAACTTTATTAGGTAATTTTTACAATGAAGACCAATACAAAGAAAAGAAAGACGAAGGTTACAATATTTTCTATATGGGAATAAATATTGGTGCTTTCATTTGTAACTTTTTTGGAGCTGCTTTGCAAATTTTACTAGGTTGGCAATATGCTTTTATGGCTGCAGGTTTAGGAATGTTTATCGGTGTAATTGTTTTCCTTTTAGGAACGAAATACTATGGAGACAAAACCGATAAAAAAGGAATTCAAGAAGGCGATATGCCATTTTCTAAAATTGTATTATACATTTTAGTTCCGTCAGTGGTTTTTGGAGTTATTGGCTGGTTAATTAAAGGAGTACAGTCAGATGCAAATCTTGATAGTTTCATTTTCGGATCTGATAGTACTGACGCTTTTATATTTGCATGCATTCCTGTTATATTTTTTTATGGGAGTTTATACTTTAAAGCAAAAGCGGAAGATAAGCGTCCAATTGGCGCACTTCTAACCATTTTTGCTGTTGTAATTCTATTTTGGGCTGTTTTTAAATTAAACGGATCTGCTTTAAATACATGGGCGGATCGTTATACAGATAGAGAAATATCAGGGAAAACTGAACAAGTTTTTAATGGTCTTAAATTATCAAAAGAGATAGTATATAAGTCAGATTCCGTTGAAATGTATGATGCAAGTTTTCGACTTCAAAAAACAAATGGTGTTGTTAAAAAAGAACTTGGATATCCAATTTATTTTAGAAATGTAGCTAAAGAAAAATTACCAAAAGAAGGAACTACAGTTTCTATTTGGGCAACTAATCTCAGTCAGTCTATCAATCCAGGATGGGTTATTATATTGACACCTCTTATTGTTGCTTTCTTTACTTTTTTACGAAATAGGAAAAAAGAACCAAGTACGCCAACTAAAATTGCATTTGGCTTGCTTATTTCGGCTCTGTCAGTTTTGGTGATGGTAGCAGCTGTCCAAATTGGTGGAAATGGAACAGAAAAAGTAAGTGTTTGGTGGTTGGTTGCTAATTATGGCATAATTACAATTGGGGAATTATTTCTGAGTCCAATGGGACTTTCTGTTGTTTCAAAATTAAGTCCTGTAAATATAACATCATTAATGATGGGAGGCTGGTTTCTATCAACATCAATTGGAAATAAATTAAGTGGTGTATTAGCAAGCTTATGGGACACTTACGACGACAAAGCCGATTTCTTCTGGATAAACTTTGGTTTATTACTATTTGCCTCTTTATTGATGTTTATCTTTTTAAAACAACTGAATAAAGTAATGCAAGAAAAAGGAATCAATTAGAATGGCAAATAATCTAACCCTCGAACAAATACAAGATTTTAAAGGCAAGTATCCCAAGCAATTATGGTATTTGTTTTTTATAGAAATGTGGGAGCGTTTCTGTTTCTACGGAAATAGAGGAATGCTCACAATTTTTATGGTAGATGTATTGTTACTTTCTGAAAAAAGTGCCAATCTAAAATACGGAGCAATTCAAGCATTCGTTTATGCCTTCACCTTCATTGGCGGTTTGTTTGCCGATAAGATTTTGGGCTTTCAAAAATCTTTACTTTGGGGTGGGCTGTTGATGATTTCTGGGAGCATTGTTTTGGGTGTATCTGCTCAGGATTATTTTTATTTTGGAATCTGTTTGTTGATTATTGGAACGGGCTTTTTTAAACCGAATATTTCTACAATGGTCGGAGAATTGTACAAGGAAGGAGATGCAAGAAGAGATGCTGGTTTTGGATTATTTTACGCAGGAATAAACATTGGGGCCCTTTTTGGCGGTGCCATTTGTGTGTATGTTGGTAAAATGTATTCGTGGGATTTGGCTTTTTTACTTTCAGGTGTTTTCATGATTATTGGCTTGCTTACTTTTCTTATTTGCAGAGCAAATCTTGGTCCTATCGGTTTGGCGCCAATACCTGCTAAACCTGAAACTGCGAAACGTAATCAATGGATGGTCTATGTTGGGTCCATTTTAATTCTCCCAGGCATTTACCTTATGATTACCAATACTTACTACACCGATATTTTTATGTATGTTATCGGACCTGCTACACTTGTTTATTTACTTTTTGAAATGGTAAAGCTAGGCTGGGAGGAAAATAAAAAAATGATTGCAGCACTTGTTTTTATTCTTCTATCTATCTTATTTTGGGCGTTTTTTGAGCAAAGTGGTGGCTCCCTTAGTTTATTTGCCAAAGACAATCTTCATTCCGATCTTTTCTTTTTTAATATGGATCCTAATGTGATAAATAACTCCTCCAACTCACTTTTTGTAGTAATTTTTAGTCCGTTAATTGGCCTACTTTGGATTTGGTTAAACCGAAGGAAAATTGAGCCTAATTATTTTGCGAAATTTGGACTCGCATTTTTATTTCTTGGAGGGGCATTTTATGTTTTTTATGCTAACCGATTTTTCGCGGATGCCGACGGAAAAACCTCATTACTTGTATTTACCGCTGCCTATTTTGTTATTACCATCGCAGAATTATTACTCTCTCCGATTGGCTTGTCACTGATGACCAAGTTGTCTCCAAAAAAATTATGGGGAGTTATGATGGGTTTATGGTTTTTAGCAAGTGCTTATGGTCAGTATGTAGCTGGAATTCTCGGGGCTGGAATGGCTTCACCAGACGAAAATGCAAGTGCAACTGTCAAATTAAATCTCTACACGGAAGGATACCACCAATTAGCGATTTATGGAATAATCACAGGAATTGTGGTTATTGTAGCTGCTCCTTTTCTGAAGAAATTGATGAAAGGTATTGAGTAGAATATAGAAAAGAAAGAAAAAAATGAACTATTAAAAATTGCATTCTTTACTAATTCCCAAAACATAATTGTTAATAATTTGAATATCATTGTTTCCTGCTAAATAATCTCCTTGGAAACCTTTTATATCTTTAAGTTCTATTTGCATTTTGTATTCCGATAAAATGTCCTTTGCCAAAGGTAAATATGACCAATGCCATTTTTCAGTTTCGTAGCCTGTTCTTTTTGTTACTTTTTTATCATCATAAACTTGGCAAAAGCCAAATTTCGAAGCATTGTTTTTTAGCCAATTGTATACTTGCTTTCCGATGGCACTTTCAAAGTAAATTTCTTCTACCGAATTTATATCTATATCAGTACCCCAGTGGTGACGTGAAGATGTTGGCATTGAACTTGATGTCAAAATCTTCAAAGCAATCTTTGTTTCATCTTGCATTTCAAGTTTATTTAAATTCCATTTATTCTCCCAAATTACTTTTTGTTCATCAAAATTTCTAGTTCCAGAGAGAATAATAAGAGGTATGCCGTCATTACTAGCAGCTGTTGCCATCTTATCAAAGGCTTCTAGTGTTTCTTTTTGAAGGTAAATTTCTTTATCGCTCCATTGTTCAGAGACTAATACAAAATTAGGGTGATCTCGATAATCAAATTTACCTAACAAGAAATCCTTATTATAATTTAAAGATTTGTTTTTATTTTTCTCTTCTTCTTTTTGATTAGCTTTCTTATCATTATTCTCTATATCACATGAATTATTACAAGATATAGTTCCAAGAAATAGCAAAATAAAAAACCTTTGAAAAGACAGTGTCATTTACATTCTTTATTAATGCCATTAACATACAATTCTATAGGTTGTATTTTTTTTGCCAAATTACTTCCCGCAAAACCATTAATCATTGAATAATCTACTAGTTCGTTATACCTCACTAGGTATTTTGATGATAGGGGCATATAAGACCAATGCCATTTCTCCAATTCATAGCCTGTTCTCTTGGTAACTTTTTTATCGTCATAGACTTGACAAAATCCAAATTTAGAGGCGTTTTGAGTAAGCCATTTATATGCTTTTAATCCAATACCGCTTTCGAAATAACTATTGTTGAGATTAATTAAATCCATATCTGTACCCCAATGATGCCTTGATGTAGTAGGCATAGAGCTATATAACAAAATCTTTTTCGCGCTCGATAAACTATCCATTTTTGTGATGTTTTCAGACCATTTACGATTCCAAATAGCTTTTTGCTCATAAAAATTTCTAGTGCCAGAAATAATTGTGAGAGTAATACCTTCTTTGAAGGCAGAATCATACATTTCCTTGTATTTTGCATACGTTTCTTTATGAAGATACATAGATTTAGAGGAATATTTTGAATCGACAAAAACAAAATTGGAATCCTTCTTATAATCAAATTTCCCTAACAAGTGATTTATTTCTTCTGTATCAATTTTTTTTTGATCCTTAGAAGATAAATCAACTGGTTTTAATATTAAGCTATTTACAGAAATCTGGGAAGAAAGAATTAAGAATAGGTTAAGAATAAGAATTTGAAACATTTAAAAATATTAGATTAAAAAATATTAATAATAATTTGAAACATAAAATTTATTCTCCATCTCCATAAAATTCTTGGACATATTTTCCAAAAACCCATCCAACAAGTCCACTATTTGTTCTAACCTTATACCATTTTTCACCATTTATAAATTCTAAACTATTTGAAGATATATTTGCAAAACCTAAGCTACCATTTGTATTTCTAAAAGAAATCCTGTATCGATATTGATCAATATTTTCTACCACTTTAACTGCTTTTCCTGCGCCTAACGAAAACATGAAATTACCATTTCCATCATTATCGTAAAAATTTGTTTTAGTTCTTAAAATAGCCTCGTTAAAGTTATTAGAGGGATAATAAACATCTAAAATATATACCTCTTGGTTTAATTTTAAAGAGCCTTTTTTCGCGCCGCTAGTCGAATGGTCTGAACGTATTAAAACTCCTGAGCCAGTAATTGTAGCATTTTGGCAAGTTGAGCTAAAAGCAAGAAATAGTAGTATAAACGAGAAAAAAAATTGTTGGTATTTTAATGTTTTCATTTTTATAAATTTTAAATAATAGTTATAATCAAAATTACAAAAAAAAATTATTCATAGCCTATCAATGCAAAAACAGAGAAAGAAGACAACCAGTGATCTATATCATAATTGCCTTTGCCAATAGACTCCTGTGCATAATCCCACATTGCATTCATTGCTTTTACCCATTCTTTTTTTGTAGCTGGATTCAAAGCATCTGGGGGCAGCGATTTTAACATGCCATTTAGACACCAAATACGATTCAAATGGAAACCATCAAAATGTGCTTCGTAGCCATCATGCTTTTCAAGATAAATTATCTTGAGGGGAATATGTACTTTATCTGAGATAAATAATTCAGGCGCAAAAGCATTTAGCCAGGTAAGGTATTCTTTGGTTGAGTATACCTTTCTCATCAAATCCGACACTAGTAATCCTGCAGACATAAAATCATAATCAAAAGGCTCGTTTTTGAGAGGTGCATCTTCTATTTGACCATAAAATCGAATTGCGGCATTTGAAACTATTTTTTTTAGCTTGCTATTTTTTGAACTGACAGCATAATCATAAGCAAAAGAAAGCCCCATTGCCGGACTATCATGACTTCCTGATAATTCTACAGCAGGAATATTCGGCCAAATTTCTAAATGTACATTTGCTATATAATCTGCAAGTGGTTCTAAATTGTCCAACCATCTTTTTGCGTCGGGGTGATCCCAATGAATTAATTCATCAGCAACTTTTAATAACCATGACTGACCGTATGGAAATTCAAAAAGGCCATCCTCGTGTGTTTGTAGATAAAAAAGTTCATCCAGTATATTTTCTTTACTAAAACTTAACTCCAATTTTTTTCGCAATTCAGCAGCTTCAGGAATAGAAGGATATAACTTTAATATTTTTACCATTGCCCAATGGTTGTGAACAGCTGAATGCCAATCATAACAACCATAGAAAGATGGCCAATAATCCTTAGGGCCCATTTTTTCTCCCTTTACTCGTAATGCTCTATAAAAATAATGAGGAGAAGATTTGCGAGTACAATCTAATGACAACTTGGCAAAATAAGACGCACCTTCCTGAGAAAGTATGTAACGATCGTCTTTTAATTTATCAACAAGGTTCTGACTAAATATTGAAAGTGAATAGAATAAGAAGAAGACAACTATAATTTTCATTTTTCCTTTGTTTCGACGGGACTTTTAAATCCATTTTTAGCTATAGAAAGTGTTTCTCTACCAATACCAACAATTGAGTGCATATTCAAAGGAAATTCCAAAAGGACATGCGTAAAACTGAGAAAGAATAAAAAGCTCAGACCTAAAGAATAATTATAGGCATACAAAGCGCAAGCAGTTAACCATAAGGTTATTACTGCAACAAAACGTATTTTTGGGACTTTATGCCATTGAATAATTTCAGTTTTACTAAACCAATTCAAGTAATGGTACATATAAGCAAATGCAATGAAACGCATAAGCATGATGCCGATACTTGAGAAAAAAACATAGTTCCAATAATATTCTTTTGAATCAACTGGTATAGCCAATTTTACTGGAATGGGTTTCATATAGTACTCACTTTCAGGATTCGGAACAAGAAAAGCAGCATTTAAATTCTTACTTAAAGAATCCGTAATTCGCTTTCTTTCCACTTCAGAAAGTTGGTTACTTGCTGATTTTTTATTGACCACCGAATCAAGATATTGTTTGTTTGTTAAATTGGGTTCATTCATTAATTTAAAATGGTCTAAAATACTTACATTAGTAAAAAAGAAACCATCTCCATCGGCATAATAAGCCTCTTTACCATAATTAGAAATGTAATTCTCTTTTGCTTTTACAGGCACACCAAATACAAGAATAAGCGGTAAAACTATAAATGCCGCAACAGACAATAAGCCAGTTTTACTTCTCGATTTTAAAGCGCCAAATAACATGAATAATCCTGTAAACAAATACACATGAATAAGTGTCGGCAACAAGGAGGTAAGAGCGAAGACGGTTGTGCTACTTTGATTTGCTTCTTTGTTATCATCGCTAAACCAACCTGAGATAAAGATGAATAAAAATAAAATGGAAATTATTTTGATTGGTAAATTTTTAACAAATGCGAATAAAAGTGAGCTAAAAAGAGCCAAAACAAGTAGTTTATCAAACAATGCCAATTCAACAAATTTGTTATAAAACTCCATATTAAAATCTGCATCTTTTGCAAAAGCAGCATACGACAAAGCAATACCAATTAATAAGAGAGGAACGAAATCATATTTTCCTTTCGTAAAATACTGACGATCGTGGAGCCAACTTATTTCAGTTAAATAATGTAATGGACCAAGAAAAGCATAAGCCAACAAAAAAGTTTCAAAAGGCATGAAAAAAGCAAATATGGCCGTAATTGCCATTAAGCCAATGTTTAAATAATTGATTTTAGAGTCTTTAGTTAGAGCCATTTTGAAAAAAATTAAACTTAATAAATTTTCTTGTCATTATATTAATACTCTATAAACCAAAAGTAAATGAAAAAAGTTTAAAATAAGGTTATTTGGTCATTTTCATCACCTTCCTCTTTGGTAACATCCCATTCCATTGTTGTTGAATCTTCACTGGAACTTAATTTTTCTGTAGTTTCATCGCTACTTGAATCTGGCCAAGGTTCTTTTCCCTCATCAATGGGGTGTGTAAGAAGGATTTCTTTCACCTTCAATTTGGTGATTTGATTTCCCCGCGCTTTCATTCCTTTTACGTCAATTAAATCTGCTAAATGCATCACATTATCGGGAAGATTTTTAGTTTCTTTTAGCACTTTGTTGTACACGATTTTTACTTCCGGGCGATAGGCAGTAGAAACAACATCAAGATAAGAGCCCTCGCTTTCACTAATAAATGTTACTCGTTTATCCGATAAAACTTCGCAGGTAAAACGTTTAACAAAATGCAATTCTTTTTCGCCATCGAAATAAACAGCTGCTATTGGTCGTTCGGGAATCCATTTTTCAAGATGAAGCATATCTTCATCAAAATGTGTGGCTAAGTCA